>NZ_JAAAYH010000236.1:0-14331 GCF_018035285.1 Streptomyces sp. MK37H
GGCACGGCGGCGGACGTGGCGTATGACGTAGCCGATCATGCGAGGGGTGACATCACGGCGACCGGGACATGAACGTTCCGGCTCGGGTGGCCGTCCACGGTGCGGGCTGCCGCGCGCACCGTGCGAACAGCCGGATACGGTGGGAAGACCATGAGCGCATCGCGGATCTCCCCTGTCACCACCGTTCCGGACGATGATGTCCCGACCCTCCTTGTCAAGATCTTCGGCAAGGACCGGCCCGGTATCACCGCCGGGCTCTGCGACACCCTCGCCGCCTACGGCGTGCGCATAGTCGACATAGAGCAGGTCGTCACCCGGGGCCGCATCGTGCTGTGCGTCCTGGTCACGGCGCCCAAGGCCGACGGGGCGGAGGGCGATCTGCGGGCCACCGTGCACAGCTGGGCGGAGTCGATGCGGCTCCAGGCCGAGATCATCTCCGGCCGGGGCGACAACCGGCCGCGTGGCACGGGCCGGTCGCATGTCACCGTGCTGGGGAATCCGCTGACCGCCGAGTCAACGGCCGCCATCGCCTCCCGGATCACCGGCACCGGCGGCAATATCGACCGGATCTTCCGGCTGGCGAAGTATCCGGTGACGGCCGTGGAGTTCGAGGTGTCCGGCGCCGAGACGGAGCCACTGCGCACCGCGCTGGCCACCGAGGCCGCCGATATCGGCGTCGATGTGGCCGTGGTGGCGTCGGGGCTGCAGCGCCGGGCGCAGCGGCTGGTGGTCATGGATGTGGACTCCACCCTGATCCAGGACGAGGTGATCGAGCTCTTCGCCGCGCATGCGGGCTGTCAGGCCGAGGTCGCCGAGGTCACGGCCCGGGCGATGCGCGGTGAGCTGGACTTCGAGCAGTCGCTGCACGCGCGGGTCGCGCTGCTGGCGGGGATCGACGAGTCCGTGGTGGAGAAGGTGCGCGCCGAGGTCCGGCTCACGCCCGGCGCCCGTACGCTGATCCGCACCCTGAAGCGGCTCGGCTATCAGGTGGGCGTGGTCTCCGGCGGCTTTACGCAGGTCACCGACGATCTCAAGGAGCGTCTTGGCCTGGACTTCGCCTCCGCCAACACCCTGGAGGTCGTGGACGGCAAGCTGACCGGCCGGGTGATCGGCGAGGTGGTGGACCGGGCGGGCAAGGCCCGGCTGCTGCGGCGCTTCGCGGCCGAGGCGGGGGTGCCGCTGGTGCAGACCGTCGCGATCGGCGACGGGGCGAACGACCTGGACATGCTGAACGCGGCCGGTCTGGGGGTCGCCTTCAACGCCAAGCCGGTGGTCCGGGAGGCCGCGCACACCGCCGTGAACGTGCCGTTCCTCGACACCGTGCTGTATCTGCTGGGAGTGACCCGCGAAGAGGTGGAGGCGGCGGACGCGCACGTGGACTGACGAGCCCCCGGTCCGGAAACGCGCACCGGCCCCCGCTCCCGTACGACTACGACGGCGGAGCGGGGGCCGGTGCGTTGGGACCTGGGATCACGCCCGGGCCATCACGTCCGGCGGGCGGATCACTCGTGGGGCGCCCAGAAGCTGGTCAGCCGCCCGCAGCCGATCTCGACCGACTTCCACGAGCCGCTGAACGTCACGACCGCGAACGCGGAGGTGGGGAAGGCGCCGCGGTCCATGCGCTCCTTGGCGTCCTCGTCGGCCTCGCCCGCCAGCGCGTCGGCGAGGCCGTGCATCCCGGGGTTGTGACCGACGACCAGCAGGTCGGTGATGTCGTCCGAAGTCTCGTTGATCACCTCGATGAGCTGACCGACCGGGGCGTCGTACAGCCGCTCCTCGTAGACGGTCTTGGGGCGCTGCGGCAGCTCGTGGACCACCAGCTTCCAGGTCTCACGGGTGCGCAGTGCGGTGGAGCAGAGGGTGAGTTCGGGGGTGAGACCGGCCTCCGCGATCCGGCGCCCGGCGAGCGGGGCGTCATTGCGGCCGCGCTCCGCGAGCGGGCGCTCATGGTCGGCCACCTGGGGCCAGTCGGCCTTGGCGTGTCGAAGGAGGACAATCCTGCGGGGCACATCGACGCTCATGCGTCCCAGCTTCGCATGAATCGGTGCACGAGGCGCAGGGTGTTGGAACGACCTCGTCAAACGTGAGCACACCCGCGATACGACGGACACAACTGATCTCCACCGCCTACGGTGGTCACGGTGCCGCCTCTCCGAAGGTCCGCTGCACCAACTCCACGACCTGCGAGACCGGCCCCGAGCCGCCGCTGTCGGCGTGGGCGTCGGTGGGTCCGGTCAGCAGGAGCAGCAGCGCCGCGAAGGCCACTGCCGGGAGGGCGACGGCCCACCACGGCAGCCGGGTGTCCATGCCGCTGTCCGCCGGGTGCGCGTGCCGGGTATGGGTGCGGGCGGACATGGGATCGCCTCCGGGGTCGCCGAACGTGTCGATGGTTCGACGGTACGGAGCGGGCGCGGCGTCTCCCATCCGGTGAGCCACCCAGTTACCCCTGAGCCCCGCCCCCTAGGGGATGGTGGGGCCAGCCCCACCATCCGGCCGCCACACCAGGTCAGGGCGAGGCGATGGTCGCGATCACGGCGATGACCACGGTGATGCCCAGCATCACGCCGAAGATGACGAGGAGCTTCTTCTGGCCGTTCGGGGGGTTCTCATCGAGCACTGGCATGGCACCAGTGTCCCATCCCCGGTCCGTGAGACCGCTCAGCCCTCGCCCTGCTCAGGCTTTGGCTTGTCAGGCCTTGTCCTCGTCCGGCTTCGAACTCGTCAGCCCCGTGCTCGTCAAGCCTCCGTGCTCGTCAGCCTTCGTCCTCGAGGTGGCGGTCGCGTCCGGCCAGTACGCCCGCGACGATCTGCGGCACCATGAACCCGGCCATCAGCGCGAGCGGCTGCCCCCAGCCACCGCTGTGCTGGTAGAGCACGCCGACCAGCAGCGGGCCGGGGATGGACAGCAGATAGCCGACGCTCTGCGCGAAGGCCGACAGCCGGACGACGCCCGTGTGGGTCCTCGTCCGCATCCCGATCATGGTGAGGGCGAGCGGGAAGGCGCAGTTGGCGATGCCGAGCAGCACGGCCCACGCCCAGGCGCCCTCGGCCGGGGCCAGCCACAGCCCGGCGTAACCGGTGAGCCCGAAGACGCCGAGGATGACGACCAGGACGCCCTGGTGCCGCAGCCGGGCGGCGATCCGCGGCAGGACGAAGGCAAGCGGCACGCCCATCGCCATCATCACGGCCAGCAGCAGACCGGAGGTGGAGGCGGAGACCCCCGCGTCCCGGAAGATCTGCGGCATCCAGCCCATGGAGATGTACGCGGCGGTGGCCTGGAAGCCGAAGAAGACGGCCATCGCCCAGGCGAGGGGCGAGCGGGTGATGCGCATCGCGGGGGTGTCGGCGAGGGCCGCGGCGGTCTCGGCCGCGGCAGGCGCGTCCGTATCCGTACCGCCCGCCTCCGGGCCGCTCGCACCGGCGCGGGCGAGGAACAGCCAGGGCACCAGCGCCACCGCGGCGAGCAGCGCCCACACCCCGAGCCCGCTCCGCCAGGAGCCGCCCAGCGCGTCGGTCATCGGCACGGTGGCCGCCGCGGCGGCGGCCGTGCCCAGCGACAGGCCCATCGAGTACAGCCCGGTCATCGCGCCGACCCGGTCCGGGAACCAGCGCTTGACGATCACTGGCATCAGGATGTTGCTCACCGCGATCCCGGCCAGGGCGAGCGCGCTGGCGGCCAGGAAGACCACGGTCCCGCCGGCGAAGGGGCGCAGCAGCAGACCGGTGGCGATGGCGGCGAGCCCGGCGCAGACGATGGCCCCGGGCCCCCAGCGCCGGGCCAGCCGGGGCGCGGTGAGCCCGAAGAGCGCGAAGCAGGCCGCGGGCACGGAGGTGAGCACCCCGGCGACGGTGCCGCTCATCCCGAGGTCGTCGCGGACCTCCTCGAGCAGCGGACCGAGACTGGTGACGGCGGGGCGGAGATTGAGCGCGGCGAGCATGAGCCCTGCCGCCATGACGCGGCCGCGCCAGGGCGAGGCCGCGCGGCGCGGTCCTCCGGGTTCCGCCGGGCGGGGCGCGGAGGCGGCGGTCTCGGACGTCGCGAGGTCGTCAGACGGGGGCGTATGCATGCCGACCATCATAGAATCATGGGATGAATGCTCGTCCAGTGGATAGCAACCACCCGGAAACGTCCGGGCGGCATCATGGAAGGGTCGTCCGTTCGCCCACTTCGGGCCCCATCCGCGTCCGCCGCACGCACAGGAGAGTCATGCCGCTGACCTCGCCCCGGCGCTCCGCCCTCGCCGATCAGGTGATCGCCCAGCTGCGCGCCCAGATCACCTCGGGCGAGTGGCCGGTGGGCTCGCGGATTCCCACCGAGCCCGAGCTGGTCGAGGAGCTCGGGGTCGCCCGCAACACCGTGCGGGAGGCCGTGCGCGCCCTCGCGCACAACGGGCTGCTGGACATCCGCCAGGGCTCGGGCACGTATGTGCTGGCCACCAGCGAACTGGCCGGGGTGATGCACCGCCGCTTCGCCGGTGCCGACCCCCGTCATGTGGCCGAGCTGCGCAGTGCCCTGGAGACGAAGGCGGCCCACCTGGCCGCGGAGCGCCGTACCGAGCAGGACCTCAAGCAGCTGGACGTCCAGCTGGACCGGCGCGAGCGGGCCTGGGAGGCGGCCGAGCCGGACGCCTTCGTCGAGGCGGACGCCACCTTGCACATGGCGGTCGTGGCCGCCGCGCACAACGATGTGCTGGCCGAGCTGTACGCGGATCTGGGCGCGGTCGTACGGGACTTCCTGCGCGCGGACGTCGACAGCGGGATGGGCCCGGACACGTATGTGGACCACGGACGGCTGGTGGAGGCGATCCGGGACGGGGACGGGGAGCGGGCGGCGGCCGAGGCCAGCACCCACCCGTTCGGCTGCCGTTTCCGGGGCCGCTGAGCGAGGTCGACCGGCAGATCGGGCCATGGGCGGACGCATGCGTGGTAGCCCCCGCGCTCAGCGGTGGCTCACCCAGGCCTTCCGTATCTCCTTCCAGCAGCGCTCGGCGAGCCGCACATACTGCGCCGGGCCGACCTCCACCGGGCGGGCGTCCATGTCCGGGTCCCACCAGTGGGCGCATTCGACATGCAGCTGCACCCGGTCGGCGCGGGGATTGGGGTTGAAGCAGCTGGCGGTGGCGTGCGAGCCGCGCACCGTGGTGCTGCAGGCCGCCTCGCGCGGCCGGGGCCGGTCCTGCGCGGCGGAGCTGGAGGCGGCGATGACCAGACCCACCGTGGCGACGAGCAGCACCGCGGCCGCGACACGGCGGGTCGTACGCATGCGGGACCTCCTCGGCCGTGCCGCTGGCGCTGGCGCTCCGGTGAGTCGGTTCGACGTATCAGGCGTATCGGGGGTATTGGGAGTACCGGGGGTATCGGGCGTATCAGGGGTTACGGGGTATACGACTCCACAGTGCGCGTGCCCGCCACCCGTACGCGCGTCCTGCTACCCCGAACGGGTGAACGCGGACGGAACGGCCGCCGCCCGGACCCGCGGTGCGCGGGAGCGGGACGGCGGCCGTCACGCGGGAACGCCGTGGGCGCGGCCGTGGGCTCAGGCACCCATCATGTGCACACCGCCGTCGACATGCACGATCTCGCCCGTGGTGCGCGGGAACCAGTCGGACAGCAGGGCGACGACGCCGCGGCCGGCCGGCTCCGGGTCGGTCAGGTCCCAGCCGATCGGGGCCCGGTGGTTCCACACGTCCGCGAGCTCCTCGAAGCCGGGGATGGACTTCGCGGCCATGGACTTGATGGGCCCGGCGGAGACCAGATTGCAGCGCACGTTCTGCTCGCCGAGGTCGCGGGCGAGGTAGCGGTTGGTGGACTCCAGCGCCGCCTTGGCCACGCCCATCCAGTCGTACTTCGGCCAGGCGAACTGGGCGTCGAAGGTCAGGCCGACGATCGAGCCGCCGCGCGGCATCACCGGCAGGCACGCCATGGTGAGCGCCTTGAGGGAGTAGGCGGAGACGTGCACGGCCGTGCCGACGTCCTCCCAGGTGCCCTCGAGGAAGTTGAACGCGCCCTGCGGGCCGAAGGCGATGGAGTGCACCACGCCGTCGAGGTCGACACCCTCGCCCAGGTGCTCGCGCACCTTGTCGGCCAGGCCGTCCAGCTGCTCCTGGTTCTGCACGTCCAGCTCGATGACCGGGGCGGGCTTGGGCAGCCGCTTGGCGATCCGCTCGACGAGGGAGACCCGGCCGAAGCCGGTGAGGATGACCTCGGCGCCCTCCTCCTGGGCCAGCTTGGCGGCGTGGAAGGCGATGGACGCCTCGGTGATGACGCCCGTGACCAGGATGCGCTTACCGGCGAGAATTCCACTCATGACGTTCAGTGACCCATGCCCAATCCGCCGTCGACAGGGATGACGGCTCCAGTGATGTACGCGGCCTCGTCGGAGGCCAGGAAGCGGACCGAGGCGGCGATCTCCTCGGGCTGCGCGTAACGCGCGAGCGGTACCTGCTTCACGATGTTCTCGCGCTGGTCGTCGTTGAGCGCGCGCGTCATGTCCGTGTCGACGAAACCGGGCGCGACCACATTGACGGTGATGTTGCGCGAGCCCAGCTCACGGGCGAGGGAGCGGGCGAAGCCCACGAGGCCCGCCTTGGACGCGGCGTAGTTCGCCTGACCGGCCGAACCCATCAGCCCGACGACCGACGAGATCAGTACCACGCGCCCCTTACGGGCCCGCAGCATCCCCCGGTTGGCCCGCTTGACCACGCGGAACGTGCCGGTGAGGTTGGTCTCGAGGACGGCGGCGAAGTCCTCCTCGGTCATCCGCATCAGCAGCTGGTCGCGGGTGACTCCGGCGTTGGCCACCAGGACCTCGACCGTGCCGTGCTTCTCCTCGATCTCCTTGTACGCCTGCTCGACCTGCTCCGGCTCGGTGATGTCGCACTTGACCGCGAGAAAGCCGGCCGGTGGCTCACCGGACCGGTAGGTGATGGCGACCTTGTCGCCAGCGTCGGCGAAGGCACGGGCGATGGCGAGGCCGATGCCGCGGTTGCCTCCGGTGACGAGAACCGAGCGGCTCAAGGGACCACCTTCTCTTGTCGATCTCTGTCGATTGTTCCTGCGGGACGTCACAGCGCGTGCCGATCCCTACCCCCGCAAACTATCGGTCCAAGGCCCTCGAGGAGGAATCGGGCACCCACAGGGGCGGGTGTCCCGCCCTGTCGACTTCCTACAGAAACCCAGTGGTCACCAACCTCCGCCGGACTCCGTCCCGGTCTCTCCCCCACCCGGCCGCTCCCTCACCACCGGACGGCCGTGAAGTCGATCGGCCGGGGCCGCAGCAGCGCCGTGCGCTCCGCCAGCGCCCGCAACCGCCGGGACATCTCGTCGGCGTCCAGATGGCACCGGTCCCCGTGGCCCGGCAGGATCCACTCGAAACGCAGCCGCCCGGCCACCCTCGCCAGTGAGGCGGCCAGCTCCTCGATGGAATACCAGGTCACGCGCTCCGCCACGGCCAGATCTCCGAGCGCGCGCGACCAGTAGACGCTGTCACCGCTGAAGCAGTACCGGTTGTCCGCGAGGTAGAGCACACTGCCCAGGGTGTGGCCCGGCAGCGGATGGGCGATGACCCCCGGGCCGATCTCCACGGCCTCCAGGCCCCGGATCACCTGGTCCGCGTCGGGCGCCGCGTCCAGGTCGCCCTCGTGTATCCACAGCCGGGCGCCGAAGTGATCGGCGTAGCGACGGCCATGTGCGGCGTGGTCGCGGTGGGTCAGCAGCACATCGGTGATGGGGCCCGACGCCGCGTAACGCCCGGCCAGCTCCCGGCTCCAGCGCGGTGTGTCGATCATCATCGCCGTGCCGGACGGCCGCGGCAGCAGATAGGAGTTGGCCCCAGCGGTGTGCTGGGAGTTGTGGCCACAGATCAGTACCCCGTCGTCCAGGGCCATGGGGTACGGGTCGAGCGCCCGGTCCAGCTGCCCGGACGCCGGGCGGATCGAGCGGGTGGGGCAGGCGAACACGGCGGCATGCAGGCGCCGCGCCTCGGCCTCGTCGCGCGGCTGGCGCACGACCTCCGACCGCCCGCCGACCTCGCTGATCAGCTCGGGCGCTAACTGCCGGGCGACATCGCAGTTGGTACAGCGGTCGTCCACGTACCAGTCGTCCATGACCGGGCTCCTTCCGGGAATGCGGCCCTGGCCGGGACCGCCCTTCCAGGGATAGCCAGCCGCGGACAAAACCGGTAGGCCCTGCCGATCTTGTACTTCCGGGCCGGAGCCGCTCTCACGGGCCCGACAGCTCCCGAGCGCCCTGTCGTCAAAAGCACCGACATTTACTCATTGAGACAAAGCTCCGCCACTCATTGAGACAGGCTCCGCGCACCGGTTGAGTGGCGGATCTCTTGACGCTCTTGGTTCAGACCTTTAAGTTCACCTCGCCCATCTGCGAAGGGCCGTGCCTCTGCGGTGGTGAACGACCCGCTCCGCAGCCGTGTCGGCGTTCGCCGTCAATGTCCTGATCCCCCACCCGTGACAGCGGCATCATCCGTACAGCGAGGAGCGCACATGCCGGAGAGCAAAGACATCAGATCCCCCAGGACGCCGTCCGTGGCCATACGGCTGCTGATATTGCTGGCCACGCTGTTGGGGCTGGCGGTCGCCCCCGTCCATGCGACGGCGCGCGACGCGGCCGCGCCGTTCAAGGTGTTGGCCCTGTACAACGGGACGTGGGACGCCGCCCACATCAACTTCGTTCACGAAGCGAACGACTGGTTCCCGAAGCACGCCGAGCAGAACGGTTTCACCTACACGGCGAGCAACGACTGGAACCAGCTCAACGACATCGGGACCGACGACTACCAGGTGGTGCTGTTCCTCGACGACCTGCCGCAGACCGCCGCCCAACGGGCGGGATTCGAGCGCTATATGCGCGCAGGCGGCGCCTGGATGGGGTTCCATGTGGCGGCCTTCACCACCGAGGCGCAGAGCTGGCCCTGGTACCACGATCAGTTCCTCGGCAGCGGCAACTTCAAGTCCAACACCTGGGGGCCGACCACGGCCACCCTGCGGGTCGAAGACCGGACCCACCCGTCCACCAAGGCGCTGCCGGCCACCTTCACCTCGTCGGTCAGCGAGTGGTACAGCTGGTCGAAGGACCTGCGGCAGAACCCGGACATCAAGATCCTGGCCTCCGTCGACCCGAGCAGCTTCCCGCTCGGCACCGACCCCAACCAGACCTGGTACGACGGCTACTACCCGATCCTGTGGACGAACAGCAAGTACAAGATGCTGTACGCGAACTTCGGGCACAACGCGATGGACTACGAGCACAACACCCCCCTGTCGTCCACCTTCGCGAGCGAGACGCAGAACCGGTTCCTGCTCGACGGGCTGAAGTGGCTCGGCGGTGCGGGCTGACCCCAGGCTGAACGCGCGGTCCTGACTTCGCACTCCGCACCCGCACTCCGCACCCGCACTCCGCACCCGCACTCCGCACTCCGCACTCCGCACTCCGCACGGAACGCCCCCGATGTACGTGCCGCCCCGGGCAACCGGGGCGGCCGCTCTTTCATCACGCGGAGTCGCGTGGCGGTCACCAGTGGTGTCAGTCACCTGTGCGAAGATAGCCCGCATGTTTGGGGGAGGGGACAGCAGACCGCCTGGTCAGGCTGGCAAAACGACGCTGGCGGACCTCATCCGCCGGGAGACCGCCGCGCGGATGCCGGAGCGGGAGAAGTGGGCGGCGCTGCGGAAGGCGCGGCTGTACTTCCAGCGTCCGGAGGAGCCGGGCTTCCTGGTCTCGGAGACCGCCGAAGACGGCCCGCTCGTGCCGGTCTTCACCTCGATAGAAGGGCTCGCCCGCTTCGCGGGGGCGTGCGGATGGGCGTCCACGACCGTCGAGGACCTGGTGGGCCTGCTGCCCGAGGGCGTACGGGCGCTGGTGGATCCGCTGGGCGAGCGCCCCTTCCTGCTGGACGCGCGGACGCTGCGCGACGCGGACGGCCAGGATGCGGAAGGCCAGGAGGCGGACGGCCAGGGGACGGAAGGCCAGGAAGCAGACGGCCGCGAGGAGGGGGCTGAGCGTGGCGGATCCTGATGCCCGGAATGTGAACCGCGCCCCCAGCGAGGGCGGCGAACACGGCAAATACGGCGGCAACGAGGGTACCGACGGCTACAAGATCGAGATCGAGTCGGTGAAGGGCCTGATCGCCCCGCTGGAGGAGTCGGTCATCGGGGCCCGGGCCGTGAAGAACGGCCAGGAGAAGCTGACGGCCTATCTCCAGCACTGCGGAGCCCCCGAACTCCTGGAATCGGGCAAGGGGTTCCTCAAGGAGTGGGGCTTCGGCATGGGCGAGCTGGCCGATCACGCGGACGCGGTGGTGGAGCGGCTGTACGAGGCGATAGCCGGGTACATGCTGGCGGATCTGATGCGGATCAAGGACTTCTGGCCCTCGGACGAGAACATGGCCAAGCTCCCGTCGGGCGCGGCGGGCAAGTGGTCCTGGGAGCACGTGGGCGCGCCGGAGATGGAGAAGCGCCCGGAGGACACGGCGCTGTCGAAATTCTCGCGCAAGCTGCTGAGCGAGTACGGGGACGAGTCCTGATGGGCGATCCGGACGCGGGGCGGGCCCCGCAGATACGGATACCGGAGGACGCCAAGCCCAAGGATCTGATCCCCGGCAATCCGGACGACATCGACGACCTGGTGCTGGAGCTGCGCGCGTACGCGGGCGCCTTCCAGGACGGCAAGGACAAGCTGCGGCCGCTGGAGCTGGCGGACTGGTCGGGCAAGGGCGCGAGCGAGTTCCGGAAGTCGGTCGACCGGCTGCCGAAGGAACTGACCTCGGGCCATGACCAGTTCACCCATGCGGCGAGCGCGCTGGCGGCGTACGCCACCAAGCTGCGGTCGGTGCAGAAGCGGTGTGAGCCGATCATCGAGGACGCGGACGCGGCGCGGGCGGCGTCGAAGGCGTACGGCAAGAAGGTCGAGTCGTACAACGACGCGGTGACGCGCGGCGACGAGCAGCTGCCGGAGAAGCCTTCGGAGACCGATCCGGGCATCGCCGCGATGGAGGGGTGTGTCGGTCGGCTGGACAAGCTGATCGAGGAGTTGCAGCTGGTCGTCGACGCGTCGAAGAAGAAGATCGACAAGGCTGCGGAGAAGGCCCCGAACAAGCCGAGCAACTGGCAGAAGGTCGGGGACGGCCTCAAGGACGGGCTGTGGAAGGTCCACCACGGCATCCTGGGCGTGGCCGAGCTCCCCGCCTCGCTCCTCAAGGGCGACGCCCAGAGCTTCGCGATGCAGCTGGCCGGCATGGTGGACGGCGCGGCGTACGCGGCCCAGCACCCCAAGGAGTTCGCGAAGGCGGTCACGAACTGGGACATGTGGTCCAAGGACCCGCTGCGCGCGGCGGGCGAGATCACCCCGTCGCTGCTGCTCGCCCTGGCCACGGGCGGCGCGAGTGCGCTGCGCAAGGAGCTCCAGACGGGCAGGACCGCCGCCCAGCGGCTGGCGGCCCGTAAGAAGGTCCTGGGCCGGGACGGCGAGGCGTCCGGCCGGGCGGACAGCGAGGGCACGCACGACCGCCACACCCACGACAGGGACTGCGAGGACGACCCGGTCGACGTCGCGACCGGCGAGATGGTCATGCCGGCCACGGATGTGTCCCTGCCCGGGGCGCTCCCCCTGGTCCTGGAGCGCACCTTCGTCTCCGGGCACAACTGCGGCGGCTGGTTCGGCCGCACCTGGGCGGCCACGCTCGACCAGCGGCTGGAGCTGGACGCGGACGGGATCGTGTTCGTCACGGCCGACGGGATGGTGCTGCGCTACGGGGTGCCGACGCCCGGGGAGGACACCTATCCGGCGCGGGGCCCGCGCTGGCCGCTGCGCTGGGACGGCGCGGCGGGCGGCACGATGCGGATCGAGATACCGGAGCAGGGGCACACGCTGCGCTTCGACCCGTTGGTGGGCAACGAGCTCCCCCTGACGGTGATCGAGGACCGCAACGGCCGGTCGATCACCTTCACTTATGGGGAGGACGGCACCCCGCGCGAGGTGGTGCACTCCGGTGGGTACCGCATCGCGATCGACGCCGATCCGGAGCTGATGCGCATCACGGGGCTGCGGCTCCTGGGCGTGGGTGACGCCGAGGAGGGCACCCCGCTGGTCGCCTTCGGCTACAACGGCGCGGGCGACCTGACCGAGGTCTTCAACTCCGCCGCTGAACCGATGCGGTTCACCTACGACGACCAGCACCGCGTCACGTCGTGGACCGACCGCAACGGCACCAGCTTCGGGTACGTCTATGACCACCGGGGCCGGGTGCTGCGCACCATCGGCTCGGACGACATGATGACCGGCCGCTTCCACTACGACGAGGCGTCCCGCACCACCGTCTACACGGATTCGCTCGGCCACCGCGTCACGTATGTCTTCGACGAGGCGTACCGGACGGTGGCCCGCACCGATGCCCTGGGCCACACCACCCGCACCGAATGGGACCCGGAGACGCGCCGCCTGCCGCTGTCGGTGACCGACCCACTGGGCCACACCACCCGCTACACGTACGACGACTCCGGCCACCTGATACGCGTCGACCGCCCGGACGGCACGGCGGCCACGGCCACGTACGACGCGTACGGCCGGCCGCTGGAGGTCCGGGAACCGGACGGCGCCGTGTGGCGCCACGCCTACGACGAGCGGGGCAACCGCGTCCGGACGACGGACCCGATGGGCGCGGAGACGCACTACACCTACGACGAGTCGGGGAATCTGACCTCGGTCACGGACGCGCTGGGCCACACGGTGACCGTGGTGTGCGACGCGGCGAGCCTGCCGGTGGAGGTCACCGACGCGTTGGGCAACACGACCACCATCCGCCGGGGCACCCATGGCCGCATCACCCGCGTCACCGATCCCCTGGGCCATGTCACCCGCCAAGGCTGGACCATCGAGGGCAAGCCCGCCTGGCGCACCCGGCCGGACGGCAGCCGCGAGACCTGGACCTGGGACGCCGAGGGCAACCTCGTCGAACACACCGACCCGGCGGGCAACACCACCCGCCACACCCACACCCACTTCGACCTCCCGGCGACGCGGACGGAACCGGACGGGGCGACGTACGCCTTCACGTACGACACCGAGCTGCGCCTGACGGGGGTCACGAACCCGCAGGGCCGGACGTGGACGTACGCGTACGACGGGGCGGGGCAGGTCGTCTCGGAAACGGACTTCAACGGCCGCACGCTCAGCTACGAGCACGATGCGGCAGGCCGTCTGATAACCCGGGAGAACGGCGCGGGCGAAGCGCTGGCCTACACGCGCGACGCGCTGGGCCGCACGGTCGCCACGCGCACGGCGGACGGCACGGAGACGACGTTCGCGTACGACGCGGCGAGCCGCCTGACGCAGGCGGCGAACCCGGACACGGAGCTGAGCCGCACGTATGACGCGCGGGGCCGGGTGCTGGCGGAGACGGTGGGCGGTCGTACGACGTCGTACGCGTACGACGCGGCGGGCAACCGGATCGAGCGGATCACCCCGAGCGGTCTGCGGTCGGCGTGGACGCACGACGCGGCGGGCCGCCCCGCGTCCCTCACCACGGCGGACAACGCGCTGAACTTCACGTACGACGCGGTGGGGAGGGAGACGTCGAGGACCTTCGGCGACGACGTGACCCTGACCCAGGCGTGGGACGCCCTGGACCGCCTGACGACACAGGCCCTGACCCACGCCTCCTCCGGCGCCGCTGAGGTCTTGCTCCAGCACCGGGCGTACGCCTACCGCCCCGACGACCACCTCACCGAGATCCGCGAGCTGACGTCCGGCACCCGCCGCTTCGACCTCGACCCGGTCGGCCGCGTAACGGCGGTCCACGCCCACGGCTGGACCGAGACCTACGCCTACGACGCGGCGGGCAACCTGACGCACGCCACGGCCCCGGGCCATGAGTCGCCCGGGGACCGCGAGTTCACCGGCACGGTGATCCACCGCGCGGGCCGCACGATTTATGAACACGACGCCCAGGGTCGCCTCACCCGCCGCACCCGCAAACTCCTCAACGGCCAGACCCGCACCTGGACCTACACCTGGAACGCGGAAGACCGCCTGACGGACGCGACAACGCCGGACGGCGAGCGGTGGCACTACACGTACGACCCGTTGGGCCGCCGCACGACGAAACAACGCCTGGCCGAAGACGGCACGGTCACCGACCGAATCGACTTCACCTGGGACGGCACGAGGCTGGCCGAACAAACCACGCCGGAGGGCTGGGCAACTACTTGGGACTACGCTCCGGACACCCACCGCCCGGTAACCCAAACCGAGCAGCAGGGATCCGAGACCCGCTTCCGCGCCATCATCACCGACCTGGTCGGCACCCCGACGGAACTG
>NZ_JAAAYH010000237.1:0-14260 GCF_018035285.1 Streptomyces sp. MK37H
GGCCACAGGTCCGCTAAAGTAGAGCTCGTTGCTTCGGGGTGTAGCGCAGCTTGGCAGCGCGCTTCGTTCGGGACGAAGAGGTCGTGGGTTCAAATCCCGCCACCCCGACTGAAGGAACACAGGTCAGGGGCCTGATCCGCGAAAGCGGGTCGGGCCCTGGCTCGTTTATGTGGTCCTCTTGGGAGCCGTTTGGGAGCCCGTACCGTAGTGGTCACCAGCACGATGGGCGTTCCCTTGCAAATTCTGAGCCGGGCCTGAGTTCTATCGCGCCTCGGCTGTATCCAAAGCGCCCACGACCTGAACCGAATCGGCTGGCGGCTGTCCGGCCCGCGCACCTTCGACGACATCGCACAGCACAGCGGGGCCTTAAAGGCGTACTGGACCGGCCACTCTCAGACGACGGCGTCGACCCAGCCGGCGTCGTGTCATTCCTACTGACACGCATCACAACCGGACCAGTGGTGTTGACCCCAACGGTGAAGCCACCTGGCACGCGCCGCCGCCCTCTCATGGACCGCGCGAGACAAGAAGTCTCACAGTGACGGCGCTACCTGACAGTCCCTGTCCCATCAACCTCTCGCTTCGCCGCGATCCACATCGATCAAGACCACTGCGGTACCGGGTCGCGACAGGCCGTGCACCACCAACTCGCCTTCATCGACCGACTGATCGACGGCAACGGCGCAAACCTGCTCTTCGGCACCCCGCGATGACCTACGCCGTGCTCCTGAACGCCGCAGGCAGCGACAGGTACGCCATTGCCGTGCGCAGACTCGGCGCCATCACAGCCGCGCGCACCTGACGTTCGTGAGGGACGCCGGCCACCGAGAACATCTCAACCTCGGCACACGCGCAATTCCTTCCATACACAGCCTCTTCCGCTGGTATCGCACATACCTATACGGCGCCAGTAAGTCATCCCGCCACAGGCAGCCGCGAAACGACACCTGGCGAGCGGCTGCGATGGTGAACTCCATCCGGCCGTTCGTGGGCCCTTCCCTCCGAATAGTGCCGGACTGACCGCAGTGATTGCAGTGACAACAAGGAAGCCCTTGCACCCGCTGTGACAATGCGACTACGCTCCAGCGTGAGCGACTTGTTCGAAATCCCCGCATTGTGGGGGACTCCTTCTCTTCAGCCGGGCTTCCCACCTGAGCGGAATCGAGCAGCAGTCTCCCTGGCCGTGCTCCCCCAGCTCAGGACCTACTCCCGCTGCCGGGCCGGACGGTGCGCGGTTCGGACTGCACCAGACGTCTCGGAGAGACTTCTCCAGAGATCGACACGGGTGGAGGTCAGCGGCACCATGTTCGCGCTCTCGCTCTGCTTGGCGCACCCGCGTCAAGCAGCAAGAACGCCGACCCGGTGCCCACATGCATCGGCCTACCCGCCGGAGCTCCTCCCCGTGCCCATTGACGACTCCTTCACCACCTCCATCGATCTCGACCAGAACGAGGTCACACTCATCGTCGGAGTTCTTCAGCAAGCAGCCGAGAGGTGCCGCGCTATCGACCCGTCGAACGCAGCCACGGACCAGCGCACCGGCATCACGCTGGGGCGACTGACCGCCCAATGGACTGACATTGCAGAGCGCGAACTGCACTGCGCCGTAGTGAAGTTTCGCGGCGAGCGGCTTTTCACGGTCCCATTGACGTCCGAGGGCTGGTATCAAGTCCGCGCGGCACTCAGCGCCTGCGTCGCCCAGCTCTCCAGCGAGCTGGAGAACAGCTCACAGGCCGACGACCCGGACCGGAATCGGATGTATCGCGCGCTGCACCTGGTACACAAGATCGCGGAGGCCGCCAATGACCGATGAGGCCGCCGCCGAAATGGGTGACGACGGGACGGGGTGGCAGCCCGAGGGCTACGCCCTTCCCCGCACCGCAGCCGTCGACAAACTCGCTACCGCGTTGTTCGGCAGAGGGCTGAGCGATGAGACGGTCGAAGCGCTTGCCCGGGCCGCCGTACAGCCGGAAGACATGCGCCGCAAGCTGACGGACGTCAACAAGCTTCGTGTGCAGGGCGGCACCCTGCACATTATTGAGACCCGTTTGTGGTCCGCATCTGTGGTCCCGCATCCAGCCAACCCCCGCGAGTACGGCCGCCGCAGGTATGCCCTGGGAGACGGCGCCGCAGCCGCCTTGCGAGTACTCCCCGAGCCGGAGTCGGCCCCTGGGGGCGGCCCGGAGCTGCAGATCCGCGTGCCGCATCCAAACGATCTCGCGCAGCGCTTGGAAAACGCGAAGGCTCAGCTCGTCAAGGAGAACCCGCTCGACGAAGACATCGCAGCGGAGGGCGTGCTACAGCCCCTGATGGTCGTTCCCATGGCTGTCGTCTACGACAGCGCCCCAAACCGACCAGTCGCGCTGCTGATCACCGCCGACGGATCGAGCCGAATCAGTGCCGCCCACGAGCTGCTCGGTTACAGTCCCGCCGTGATCGCCTACGAGTGGGCGCAGGACGTTCGGAAGTTTCGGCGGGAGATCAACAGGTGGCTCCGACTCCGCCAGAAGCAGGGCTGGGACTCACTAAGCCCGGCGGACAAGGGCAGAGTACGCGCCCTCACCGTACCCGCACGGGTGGTGGTCGGATTCATTCCCGACACCCGTGCCAATGTGCGCTTCCACACCGCCGTACGGAACTTCATCGGACTGACCCACATCCGACCACCCAAGCCGTACGGGTCAGCCGTGGAGAACGAGGCGAAGGGCGATGCCGTCCTCGACTCGTTGGCTGAGCCCACCCGCAGTCGGCCCGCTCGGATCACCCTGCAAGAGAAGCGCTGGTTCGCGGGTGTGATTACCGAGGCAGAGGCAGCCGAGGAAGGCTTCAGCCCGCACCGGGACGTACGCACCGCGGAGATCGTCCGGACCGTTCTCGGCGGCGGGCAAGCTACCACGCTCCGGGTCAACGAAGGAATCCGCTCGCTGACCGCCAAGCAACGCCCCAGTCGGGAGGACCGCGTCGATATCGCCATCGAGTTGATCCTCCGGCCGATCCGCACGGAGAAGAACGGCGTCCTCTCGTACCTCCGGCCCAGGCGCGCCGTACTCCAACGAGCCTATCGGCTCCCAGAGATCGTCGAGTTGCCCTCCGACACGCTGTTGGAAGGAGCTGGTAACGGGAGCCGGTCGCTGGAGGATTTGAGAGACTCCGCTCTGAAAGAGGCCGGGGAAGGGCTCGGCGCCTGCGGCAAGCTGGGCGTGTCCCAAACAGAACTGGCAATCAAGGCCGCCTATTACATGGCTACCGCCGAACCCATGGCGCTCCAGACCGAAGGCTCCGGTGCTGCACGAGCCGTGGACAGCCGCAGCACGGTCGGTGTGCTGCGGGCAATGCTCTCCGAGCGACGCGGGGTGATCCAGGCATACGAGGTCGTCCGTGCTGGGCGTGAGGGTAGGTCGCTGTACGAGATCGACGAGGACGGGGCACCGCTCTTCACTCCCGATGGCGGGTACCGCGAGCTTACGGACGCGTTGGTCCGCCACACCTATAACGGCGAGGCCCTGACCGAGGCGGTCGTGGGACTTCCCGCAGCACGTGCCCGGTGGGCAGCGGTAACGAGAAGCGTGCAGAACTTGGAACAGGCCATGCATGACATGGCATCCGTTCCCATCCACGAGGGCGGCGACCGCCTGGTCAAGCGGGAGGGATGGCATCCGCAACAGATCTATATGGCCCGCCGCGACCTAGATAAAATCAGTCGCACGCTGGCAGACTGGGCGGACCAGCATCACGACCAGAATGACCACCTCGGCGCCAGCATGGACATGTGGTGATTGCCGAGACCGTCCGCGATGCCGGATCGACGAGCCGATAGGCTGGCCACAGCTCCCGAACTCTGTCCTTGGGCACGGTCAGCCCGCGACTCCACTCGACAGCTCAGTTAGCTTACGGCGCGGTTCTCTCCTGCGAGAGCGCTGGCGGGGAGATTTACCTCGTGCCATCACAGTCCCGCGCGGCCGGCGAGGAGCGCCGCCCGGTGCCAGATTGCCGAACGCGAGCGGATCGAGCCCGAAAGGGACTTTCCACGGCAGGCTCCGACGCCCGATCCCACCAGCCACCGGCAGATCTCAGTTACCGACGCTCCTCCCCACGGCCGATCCTGAGCACCGGGCAGGCAAGGAGGACAGGATGGGGCTTGTACTCTTCCCCGGAGACGACAACGTGACCAGCCCAGACGTCTCCCGGTCCTACACCGGCTTCAACAAGTTCAGGGAGTGGCTGGCCCAGGCCGAGGGATTCGTCCTCGCCGAGATGCACGGCTTCGATGGAGACCGTCCATGGAGCAGCGTTTCCACGACGCTGGCACCGCTACTCGACCACCCAGACGACGACGCCCCCGATCTCACACCCGCTCAATGCGCGGCCATGCTGCCCCGACTGGAGGCAATAATCGACCAGCGGCAACACGACGGCAGCGATCCCGTTCTCCAACGGCACATCGATGACGCCCGCCAGCTGGTCGCCGTCATGAGGTTCTGCCTGAACAAGGACGTCGAGCTCATCTTCGGGTGACCACCGGCCCGCAGCGCCTCTTGAGCAACTACAACAACTGCCACGCCTCTCACCGCCGGAGAGGAGCCGCCCGAGGAGGAGTCTGACTGGGATGGGAGTCACTCCGGCAGGGGGACGCGGGTGACGAAGCCTCCGACTGGTCCGTCACTCACGCCCCTGCGCAACTCTGCCGCCCCTACTCCGTGGCTTCTTCCGCTTCGTCCCCGCTCCCTGGCTCCGCATCGGCCACCTCGCGCCGGTACTGCGGATGGTCGAGGTCCATTTGCCGTGCCGCATGCAGCGGCACCGGGTAGCGGGCGCGGTCGGACCAGAAGAGGGTCTGGTGGCACAGGCGGCCGGTCATGGCTGCCAACGCTTCACGCGCCTCGTCGGACGGGCCTCCTATGGGGAGGATCTCGGTCGCGGTCATAGCGTAGAAGTTCTGCGGCATCTCGCCTTTACGGCGCTCCGACCGGTTTTCCGACTTCACTGACTGCTGCGCTTCCCATCGGGTGCGCTTGGAGCCCAGCCGACCAGCGCCGCTGCCGTCGTAGGCACGCGGGACGTTGCACAGGAGCCATACCGGCGTTCCGAAGTCCGTGCCGACTTCGAAGAGCAGCGTCGAGGTTTCCTTCTCGACCGGTTCTGCTCCTTCCTTCTTGCCCAGGTGGGTGACGCTGACCGGCTGTGGAACCTCGTCGTCCTCCGTGTTGAGACGGATAACGGCCAGCGGGCCGTCCACACCAAGCCGTGCTCCAGGGAGGTGATACCGGCTCCGGTTGCGGTTGTCGTCGCCCCTTGACTGCCCGGGCTGCTCGCCAAGGCGCAGGTTCTGCAGGCCGTCCCACATCCGTCGTGCGGACTGCCCGTTCACAGTGACCGTGTACTGGGCTCCGTCCAGTTCGTCGGCGAGGTCGCCGAGGGCGCGTTCCACCATGTCGGCGGCCCCGTCCCACTTCTGCCTATAACTCGGCGTTTCAGCGGAGGGCTCGGGATACGAACGGGCATGGAAGGCGTTCTGAGCCGAACGGTACGGCCGCCACACCGGGGCTGTGGAACTCCAGCCGAGTAGCGACCACGCACCCTGCGAGGTCTGCGGTGGGACCAGTGCAGTTGCCGTAATGACGATCTTGGGCTCGCCCTTTTCTCCGTAACGGCGGTTCTGCTGCCGAACGTGCACGCCGACATGTGCCAGCCGATCCACCAGGAAGCTGCCCTTGGCTTGGAGGGCATTAGCGATGCGCTCGTCAATGATGCCGAGGGAGCGGTACAGGTCGAGCAACGCCATCTGCGTCGGGTGATCCTCGCCTCCTGGCTCTACTACGCCCTCCTTGCCACGGCCCATCAAGTACTGCGACGGGACATCGAGGCCGGCCAGAACACCCTTGGTCTGCGGTTTGGCGTCCAGATCGGTCAGGTCGCGAGTGTCGACCCCCGGGAAGTCGTCGCCGTCGGGGAATTCAGTCTCGCACCAGGCACCGACCATCACTCCGTCGCGGGACCTGAGCGAGGCAGCAACCGCCTCCAGGGCCTCCGCTCGGTCTCGCCCGCGACCTGGCCGCAGGAAGTCCGGCGCGTAGTGAAAGACAGCCGCGATACGCCCCTGGTAAAGGTCGAGCTCGACGCCTTCCTTGGTGTCGAGGCCGACAGGATCGAGCCCGAACGCGCGGCAGAACATCTGCAGCATCCGCTGCCGGGTCTCGTCGCGGTACCACAGGCAAGCGATGCGGAGCTTCTTGAAGCCGGCCCCGTCCACGGAGGTGCAGAGCGACTCCGCCGAGGGGAAAAGGCTGCCTCGTGGGCGCAGCGGTTCGTTGCTGCCTGTGCGCTCCCGCTCCTCCTTGCGGCGCTTGTATTCCTGGGCCGAGACCTTCTCAGGTTCGGTAGGGCGACGCGGCAGGGTCATCGCGGACTGGCGCAGGGGAAGGCGCTCTGCCTCGTCGCCGAGGACAGCATCTGCATGGGCCCGCAGGAGTCGCAGGTGATGCATGCCGACGCCGGTTCCGATCGGGTGCTGGTAGTTCTTCGCCGGGATGGGCCATACCTGGCCGGGGTGTTCGCGGGGGAACTGCAGCTTCCCCTTGAAGGCCCTGGCCCGCTCACGGATCTTCTGTTCGCGCTCGGAGCGGTCGGCGATGGTCTGAAGAATCGAGTAGTCCATCTTGAGCCGACCAAGCGCTTGCAATGTCTGCCGCGGGATCGTTTTCGCACCGCCCCTCCCGTTGAGCTTGACCTCCAGGACGGGGTGACCCTCGCCGGGCTGGATGGCCAGAGCTGTGGAGCTGAAAATCAGCGAGGACGAGATTCGAGAGACACGTGCGTCAAGGAGCAGCACAGGGTGTTGCACATTCGGCAGCGTCTTCAACCGCACCGACGTGCGGCACACGGCGTAGCGGCCGCCGCCTTCGTTCTCCCAAGGGTCGTCCAACGCGACCAGACCGCCCGTAACGTCGGGGCGCAGGGGGATCTCACGGCCGTTGGAGAGCTTAAAACGAACGGCTGCAAGGCGATCCGCCAGTCCCCAGCCCACGCTCTTGTAGACCCAGTTCGGAGCGTCCGGTTGCGTTCCGTTCGCCCCTGCCAGGTGTTCCTTCAGAGCGAATACACGCTCGGGCGTCCGCGCAATACGCAGTGCGAGATCGGGCGGCCGCCGGAGGTCAATCGCCTCGACCTGCTCGCCGAGAGCGAGACCGTGGGTCAGCGTGAAGGCTTTGCACAGGAGATCGCTGTCGATCGGGTGGCGGGACACCAGGAACGGCGAGGCGCCCTTGGGCTCGAAGTGCACGTAACCACCTGTGATCACCTGAAGGACAGTCGTGGCGATGGTGTAGGGCGCCTGGGCCTCCTCCTTGCCGAAGCGCTTCCTGCACTGTCCGGAGAAGGTGCTCCACAGTTTGCCGGTCTCCACGTCGAGTTGCCGCACGTGAACCGTCTCGTCCCCCACCAGTTCGGGAGTGCAGCGGTAGGCCAGAGTGTGCAGGTACTTGCCCGGTACAAGGTTCTGGTCGTTCACTCGTCTCTTCTCTCTCAGTGGGTGAGGGTCGGGTCGATGCCCGCGTAGGAGAGGAAGGCGTTCAGAGCCTCCCCGTACAGGTCGTTCATCTGCCGCTTCACCGCGGGCGGCCACTGCTCGTGGATGCGTCGCAGGACGGTTTCCAGGTCGGAGCTCCAGGTGTCCTCGTGGAAGGCGTAGTCGACCAAGTGCAGGACCGCTTCGGTACCGCCCCGGCGAGCTCGTCCGGCCAGTTGGATCAGATCGACGACGACGCCCGCGACCACCTCCTCCTGGAGCGACTTGGGCATGGAGGTGAACTGGGGTGCCGCGCGCAGGATCAGTTCGAGCCGCTGCCAGGCGGCGTAGCGTGCCTCGTCCAACGCGTCGTCAGGGTCGGCGGTGCCGCCCGCCGGGAGAGCGTGTAGCCCGGCGGCGTTGACACTGGCGTACATCTCTGCGGGCTCGGCGAACAGCGCCAGGGGACGGACGCAGAGGTAGACCGAACGCACGGCGGATCGGACACCGACGACGATGTTCAGCCCACGGGCGATCAGAGACAGGGGGACGACCAGGACGTTGCCGTGCTGGGGGAAGTCCTCGAACTGCTCGGCGGTGAGCCGAGTGGCGATGTTCTCCCGGGGCAGGTCCGGGTCGGGGCTGTGACGGTCCCCGTCCCGGACGGCGACGCAGAGCCCTTCACGGTAGGTGCCGGCCTGGGCGATGCCTCGGGCGAGCCAGGCACACTGCTGGTAGGAGTTGGCCACCACTAGGACGTGCGCGCGATCCTTGTCCTTGGCGCGCTGCCGCTCAAGTTCCCGGCGGATGTATTCGTCGTACAGCTGCGTGCCGAGTTCGATCAGGGCGCCCTTCTTGCGGCTGGGATGCTGACCCGAGATCTTGATCGGCTCCCCGTACAAGGGGTGTCCCTCGCCGTACTCGATGCGGTGGCGCCGGGCACGGATCGAACGAGCCTGGGCGTCAGTCATCCACCAGCGCACAGGCGCATGAACGTGCTCGCGCACCGCCTGAGGGAAGTACGCCGTGGCGGACAGCCCCATGACGGGACGCTCGACCCCGGCCAGGCATAGCGAGACGAGGCCGCCCAGCTCAGCGGTGAAGGTGTGCGGATCGCCGGCGATGCTCTGCGCGACGAGTTCGGCGCCACGTTCCCGGTCATCAAGACCGGTTACCCGGTATCCCGTGAGGGAGCGCCCCAGCAAGCCGAGCGGGAGAACGGCCGTGACGGCGCTCGGGCTGAGCGTCTCCGCGATCCGCTGCGCGGAGCGGACCCCGGAGGAACGATAGTGCTGAGCGCTGGTACGCAGTTCGGAGAGCGCTTCATCCAGCTCTGTCATGGTCGCCCGAGTGACGAGAAGGTTGACCGCCTGAGCGCGCCGGTACGGATCCTTCACCCGCGACTCCAGCAGCCGGTGCAGATCGAGCTTCACCGCATCCAGCAGCTGCTGGCCTCGCGGGGCCACCAAAGCCTCCAGGGCCCGGCGCACCTCCTCCCAGCCCACCTCCGTCGGATCAGCCTCGGCGACGCGCGGCTGCAGGTAACGGGCGGGCATGAGGTCCTGGAGACGCAAGGCCAGATCGGCCGAAAGGTCCGCTTCCGCGGAGGTGTCCAGGTCGGGCCAGAGCAGGTGGGACAGCTGGCGGTCGCGGCTACGGGCCAGGTGCCAGCGCAGCCCGGTCCGGTCCGGAACACGGTTCGCGCCGCGCTCATCGTCCATGACGTCCAGGCGCAGCGCGCTGCTGCACACGGCGAGGAGCAGAAACTCCGCCATCAGCCGCACCTGGCCGACTGACGGCAGCAGATCTGCCTCGTCCGAGATCGGCAGCCTCTTCGCGTCCGTATCCATCTCCTGCGGGGCCGCAGTCCAGTGCCGCCGCGAATGCAGGACGACCTCGCCGGCGCATCGGTCCACCGCCCTCGACTGGAACTGATCGACCTCGTCGACGAGAACGGCGTGGCAGGTGCGCAACGCGAACTCGGCAACGCTCACCCCGCGGACGGGGCGTCCGTCGAGGTTCACACCGATGCGCAAGTTCCCCTGGAGGAAGGCGAAGTGGTTCGTCACGACCACGTGCGCCGAGCAGGCTTCGTAGACGGGCGCGAACTTTCCACAGGTGGGGATCCAGGGGCAGGCGGACGCGCCCACGCCCTGTCGGTACAGGGACAGACAGGGCTCGCGGCCAGGAGGGTAGTCGGCGCTGGACTCCAGCAGCGGTCGCTGGGCGCAGCCGTAGGAGAGCGGGTCCACGTCCCGTTCACCGTTCTCGCCCCACTCTCCCGGTGTCTGCGAGTCCTCGTCGATGAGCCGGGCCAGCTTGTGTGCGCGGTCGTGCATGCCTGAGGACGACATCAGATGCGCGCAGCCGGTCTCGTGCTTGATGACGTCGAGACTCTGAAGAACGCGCAAGTCGGACCGGATCTTGCGAGTTATGGCCAGGCACGCCTTGATATCGGGCAGCACGATGGTCACCCGATGGCCCTGCTGGGCGAACCATGCGGCCAGGACACGCACCATGACGCTCTTGCCCGTACCGGTCGGGGCGTGGAAGATCTCCAGGCCGCCCGCTGTCATCCGCAGCGCCTCCTGCGGGCTGATGGAGTCGGTCGTCTGCAGGACGGAGAACAGGCCCTTGAGCGTGGCGTGGAGGTAGCGTTTCTCCTCCGGCTCGCCGCTCTCGATCTGCGCGGCAAGTTCAAGCAGGTCCTCCGTGGGGATGTGGATGTCGTCCAGCGGAGGCGCGGAGTCGATGTGCGGCAGGCGGTCGTGGCCGAATGCCTCAGTGAAACCGGGATAGGTGGGGATCGTCAGCTGGCCGTGCACCTGCCCGACTTGGGGTACGTAGATCTCTCCTGTCTTCCAGGTCCCGGGGCCTGCGAACTCCGGGGGCTTCGGCCGCGCGCTTGGCCTACGGAACCGGGCAATCTGACGGTCGACGTAGGCCAGCAGGTCGCCCCCGACCCGAGGGATGGCAGCCTCCGCGGCAAGCGGATCACCACCCACAGGTTCGAAGGTGAGGAGTTTCTGGGGCTCACCAGGGTTCTCGTCGCCGAAAGCTGCGAGCAGTGCGCGGGCTGCCGTAGTGAAGTTCCGTACGTCGCCGAGCCTGCTGGGGGCGGTGCGGAACACGTCGACGACGCGTCGGCGTTCCTCACTCGTCAGCGCCTTCCATCGGTCCCACGCCCGGAACTGCCCGGACAGCAGAAAGGCCGCCTTACGGAAAGGGGCGGCCGGCGCGCCGTCGTCCACGGACGTGTCGGGGAAGTAATGGGCGGCCAGCGCTAGCGCGGAACACAGGGCTGTCGTCTCGACAGAAGGCTCGCTCATGACCAGGCCACCCCCGACTGCTCGCAGACCATCTCGCCGAATTCGGACGCGGTGGTCACCTTCAGGTCGTACTTCTCCCCCACTCCCGACAGCAGGGGAACCTGGGTGGCCCGGTGGTCCGGAACCACCAGCCATTCCGCTCCTCCGCTGTCCCCTTCCTGCGCGTGGATCAGCTGCGCGAGTGCGGTGCCCGACGTGTAGTCCTTCACATCGACGCGCAGCTTCTCCTTCTTCCGCGCCCGCTTACGCCCGACATGCACGCACAGGTCATAGGCATCCAGGGCAGGCCACAGCTCCACCTTGAGTCCGCGCTCGACCAGCTGGTCACGCAGGGCCAGCTCCGCCAGCCCGGGGACGCAGGTGTACCGCCACACACCCCGTACCAGGGCCTTGTACCTCTCGACCGGTTTCGCCTCCGGGATGGCCTCCATGTCGGGCCAGAGGACAGCTTCCCGATCCTGCGGGGGTGGCGGGGGCGGTTCCGGCAGCAGTTCGGGCGGCACGATCCCCGTGACGGGGCGGAAGCGGTAGGTGGCGCCCATCTCCTGGTGCGGCTTGTGCCAGCAGGCGACCGCACCGATCTCGTGGCCCGACTCGCGGCGCAGTGCGACGCGCATCGGCCACCGGCACACCGGGCACGCGAACCACCAATTCCGGTACGTCGAGGCGTAGGGGATGTCCTCGTACAGATCCGCGACCAGCGGAGGCAGCCGCAGTTCACTCAGCTCGCTCACCGGGCCTGCCGGATAGCGGATCAGATCGGTACGCCCGCTCTCGTAGATCTTCTGGTTGCCTGCCTTGCACAACTGGGCGAAGGCCGTCTCCTGCGCGACCTCGTCCTCCAAGTCGCGCGCACTCATCAGACCTGCGCCCCGGCTGTTCTTCTGCAGGACTCGGAGCACCAGGCGCTGCTCTGCGTCGATGTCGAATGCAGCCTCCGTAACGTGCCCGTCGGCATCGACCGCACGAAGTTCGTCGACGTCCCACCCTGGGACACCTTCAGGCAAGAGCCGGGAGGGATCACCGCGCACCTGGTGCCGGAAGTCGGCGAAGGACAGCTCACAGCCTGGGCCGCGCGCGGCCAGCAGGGCACCGTGGCACTCCATCAAGGTTCCGAGGCGAGCAGAGGGCTCAACGCCAGGGGCCGTCATCGCATCAGCAGCGCGCAGCACCGAGCGCGCCACGAGGGACTTCACCCAGACCTCATCGACCGACTGAACGCCATCGTTCGTCGCGTTTTGCATGAGTCCAGAGGGTACGAGCCGCCACTGACAAATCCATGGCTCGTTTAGAAAAGAAGGATTATGTGGGTTCGTCGGCAAGGGACGTGAACCCTGCGGAATCAACCCGTGGATATCGTCGGCGATATTCGTCCAAGTATTCGGTTACGTGTCGCAGGCCGACTGAAGTCAGCCTCCATCGGTAGCCGACGACGTGGCTCCCGTCGGCTGCAAGGACCGGCACCTCGTCGATGAACCCCCGGCTCGGCCGCCCTGTCGGCCTGCTCTTGTAGCCGACGCCCAGGTAGAACGGAGCCCGACCGGACAGCGCGTCCCGCTCCAGTCCGTCTGGGCCCGCTCCGGCTACCCGAGCCATGACGCCCCACAGCCACTCGGACAGCAGGGGCATGTCGGGCTGCTGCTCCGCCGGCTCGCCCAGCCCCGCCCGAGCGGCTGCCCTGCCCCGTCTTGTCATTTCCACCCGAACCCGGGTCACTTCGCCAGCGGCCGGGTGGTGAACTACATCAGTGCTGGTCACCAGCAGTCCGCGGCGCTCCAAGGCGTGTACCGTCGCACCGGCTCCGGGGTCGTGAACGCCATTGCGCCGCAATCGCTCCTGCAACCGCGTGTAGCCCACCACACGCGCTGGTGCGCGCAAAGCGAGAGGCAGCTTGCGCCACTCCGCGGGACGCGGCACAGGTAGATGGTGGGCTCGGCGCATCCACATTTCGGTCTCCGTCATGCGCTCGTCCCGCAGCACTTCACCGAGGTAAACCCGCTGCCGCTCGTTCAGCGACCGCCAGGCAGCCTCAGCCGAACGATTCGGCTTCCTCCTGTTCCGCCGAGCAGGGTGCACAGGCGCCGGCTCATCAGGACGGGTACGCATCCAGGAATCCACGACCATTCGCGCGGGAACGCCGTAGACCTTGGCCAGCGCGGCAGGAAGTCGCCCCACCACGTCGCGGTCGCGCCAGTTCCGCCCCCGCACGGGTCGCCCCTGCTCCAGGGCGGAGAGCCGCGGCGCGGACAGACATAGATCGCGCCCGACAGTCGTCCGGCGCAGTAGTTCGACCGCTTGGTCGAGCGTCAGGCCAGCGGAGAACCGCAGATCGAGGAGCCCTTCCTCACCACGGCGGACTCCGGTGAGCTCCTCCATATCGCAGCGCAGCGCCTCAGCCATCTTCTGCAGCCGCTGCGGCGTCGGCGTGTGCCTGCCCTCTTCGTAGAAGAACACCATGCGTGTCGACACCCCGATTCGCCGAGCGAGTTCGGTCTTCGACAGCCCTGCCCGCTCCCGCAGCGCTGCGAGGCGACCGGGAGTGATCACACGCATGGGCAGTGGCATACCTCTATGAAACTGCAATGAAGACTTCATAGCAATAGCATCCGCGTACGCGGCTTCAGCCCCCGACGGTGAGGGGGAAGGCATGGCAACGTCTACGACCATGGCGGAGTCGGAGACACTGAAGTCCGAGCAGGGGATGACGGGGCCACGGGTCTCGCAGAACCGCTCCTGTCGCTCCCCATACGAGGTAGTGGGGCCCAACGCTGATGTCACTGACTGCTGCCAGGCTGGCTGACTTCTGGAACCGGGCATGCTCCGGCCTGGCCAACAACACAATGCGCGGCGCCCTGGCCGAGTGCCTCGTAGCCACGTCATTGGGTGCCACCGCCGGTACTGCACCGAATGGGACAACCGCCGACATCCGCGCGCCCAAGAACTGGGCCCGCGCCGCGCTGTACCTGGCGTGAGGCGACCCGAGCGGTGACGTCCGTGTCCTTTGCCACCGTGGTAGCTGCACGAAGCATCTGCTCGGAGAGGGGTACCAGGCCGGCGCAGCGCTGGGCGCGGACTTTGGGCTGCTGGAGGCGGTGGCCAGGTACGGGCTGGACACGGCCCGGGCATCAGCCTCCCGGTCGGTGGCTGGATGATCCCCGACAGCCTGCAAGCGCCTTGGATCCCCGGCCCGAATCAGGTCTTCGCTGCCTGGTTCCCCGCCCTGGTCACCGCCTTGGACTTCGGTGCGGTTCACCCGGCCGCTGACGGAAGCGCGCAGATTCTCGTCTCACGCGGAACTCGTACGCCGATCTGTGTTCCGGGTAGTTGTGCGTGCGGGTTCCAGGGCCGCGTCAACGAGTTCTGGCAGGTGGCCCGCGCCGATCCCCTGGGCGGGCGCGGAGGTGCTGGATAGGTTCAGGCGCTGGCT
>NZ_JAAAYH010000238.1:0-14169 GCF_018035285.1 Streptomyces sp. MK37H
TTCCACCGTGGCACCTTTACGGTGGACACCCCCGCCGACGCGTTCCTCGCCCTGCCCGGCTGGACGAAGGGCGTGGCCTGGATCAACGGCTTCAACCTCGGCCGCTACTGGTCGCGCGGTCCGCAGCGCCGCCTCTACGTGCCCGCGCCGGTGCTGCGGCCGGGGACGAACGAGCTGGTCCTGCTGGAGCTGCACGCGGCGACGACGCGCACGGTCCGGCTGACGGACGAGCCGGACCTGGGCTGGACGGACGAGGGCTGACACGCACGAGGGCTGACACGCACGACGGCTGAAACGCACGAGGGGAGACACAACGGACATGGGCGAGCCGGAGGAGGAAGCGGGCGGACCCCAGCGCGTCCGGCGGCGCCGGACGACAGCGGGCGGCGGGGCGGTGATGGCCGACGTCGCCCGCCGCGCCGGGGTCTCCGGCCAGACCGTCTCCCGCGTCCTCAACGACCACCCCCGGGTCCGCCCCGAGACCCGCGAACGCGTCCGCGCCGCCATGCGCGAACTGGGCTACCGCCCCACCGCCAGCGCCCGCACCCTGGCCAGCGGCCGCAGCCGGACGCTCGGTGTGATCTCCTTCGACGCGGCCCGCTTCGGCCCGGCCGCCACGCTGGCGGGCATCAACGAGGCCGCGCAGGAGGCGGGTTACCTGGTCAGCACGATCGCGCTCACGGCCGCCGACCAGGCGGCGGTGCGGGGCGCGGTCGACCGGCTGCTCGGCCAGGGTGCGGACGGCATCATCGCGATCGCCCCGCAGCGCTCGGTGGGCGAGGCCCTGGTCGAGGCCGACCACGGCAGGCCCATGGTCACCCTGGACAAGAGCTTCGGCGCCCGCTTCCCCGTCGTCGCGGGCGACTCCGCGTCCGGCGCCCGCCAGGCCACGGAACATCTGCTGCGCCTCGGCCACCGCACGGTCCGCCATATCGCGGGCCCGGTCGGCTGGATCGCCGCCGAGGCCCGGGTGGACGGCTGGCGGGCCGCCCTCAGGGAAGCGGGCGCGGAGGCCCACGAGCCCCTTTTCGGTGACTGGAGCGCGGACTCGGGCCACGACCTGGGCCGCCGCATCGCCCACGACCCGGATGCCACGGCGGTGTTCGTCTCCAACGACCAGATGGCGGTGGGCGTCCTCCGCGCCCTCCACGAGGCGGGCCGCCGGGTCCCCGAGGACGTCAGCGTGATCGGCTACGACGACATCCCCGAGGCGGCTCATCTGCTCCCGCCGCTCACCACGGTCCGTACGGACTTCGCGGAAATCGGCCGCCGCTGCCTGAGCCTGATGCTCGACCAACTGGAGCGCACCCCCGAGCCGGGGGTGCGCGTGACCATCCCCACGGAGCTGGTCATACGCGAGAGCTGTGGTCCCGTCCCGGAGCTTCGATAACCCTTGGGCATCGCCAACGGTCCGCCCGTGCGTCGTCGATCGCGGCCGGTACGTCCGATGTAGTCAGGCTTGCGGTGGCCTCGGTTTCGGCCCGGGCTGCGACCTCGGCAAGCGTGGGCTCGGCAGCCGCTGGAGTCATAGGTCCGCGCGGTCGCGGTGGCGCGGGCAGCGGCAGGGCGGGAACTGGCTGGACCGCAGGGGTTCGAGCTTGTCCTTGACCACGACGACCACCCTGCCGAGCTCCTGCGTGACGACCGCGCCGTCCGGCGAGACCCGGTAGACGCGCATCGTCATCCGTGGAGCGGTGGATTCGGTGTGTGAGAACACGTTGACCTGTCTTTCCGGTCGGCCAATTACGTTGAGTGCACATACCGTTGCGTTCCGGCGCGTAGGCTGGAAAGAGACGACACGTCCCAGCCAAGATCGCGGGACAAGAGGGGATGCACGATGCCGTTCCAACCACGCGAACTGTTTCCCGACCGCTCCGCCCGCGACCTCTTCGGCGCGGAGATCCGCCGCCACCGAGAGAAGGCGGACATGTCGTTACGGCGGCTGTCCGAGGTGCTGAACTACAGCAAATCGCACCTGGCCCGTATCGAGGCGGCCGAGTCCCTGCCGTACGACGACCTTCCGGCCAAGTTGGACGCGTGCTTTGGGACGGACGGGATGTTCGCGCGCATCTATGCGCTGGCGAAGAACGAGCCGTTCAAGTCCAAGTACCGGCAACGCATGGAGGTTGAGAAGCGCGCGGTGGCCATTGAGGAGTACGCCTGCGCCACGATCCCCGGTCTGCTCCAGACCCCCGAACACGCGAAGGCGTCTCTGCGAATCGGGAACCGATACGCTCCCGAGGCGGAGATCGACGCGATGACGAAGGCCAGGATCAACCGGCAAGCTCGGCTGCACGAAGTCCAGCCACCTGACTGTTGGTTCATCGTGGACGAGGCGGCGTTGTACCGCGCCGCCGGAGAGCCGGAGGTGATGCGCGACCAGTTGATGTCTCTGATCGAGCGCGGGACACAACCGCACGTGACCATCCAGATCCTGCCTTTCAATGCAGGTCAGCACCCGGTGGCGGGCGGCTCCCTGATGCTCTTCACGCTGCCGAACGAGCCATTGCTGGCCTACGAGGAAGGCAGCCGTTCCGGGACTTTCATCGAGGAGCGGGATCAGGTTGCCAAGCACCGGAGGAACTACGATCTGCTCAGGGCCATGGCCCTCTCGCCTCATGACTCCGAGGCGATGATCCGAGCCGTGATGAAGGACTGGTCCTCATGGGAACTGCCCCCAACCTGAGCACTGCCGTGTGGCGCAAGAGCAGCTACAGCAACAACGACGGCGGCGGTTGCGTAGAGATCGCCGACGGCTTCCCCGGCATCGTCCCCGTCCGCGACTCCAAGGACCCCGACGGCCCCACCCTCATATTCCCCAGCGGCTCGTGGAGCGCCTTCATAGCGAGCCTGAAGGGTCACCGCAGCAGCAACTGAAGTCCGCCCAGCACCGTAGCCGCGATGACCAGCCGCTCGAAGAGCCGCTGATTGATCCGATCCACGCACGCCTTACCGATGTACGCACCCGGCAGGACGAAGAGCGCCAGCAGCGCGTCCAGGAGCAGGGAGCGGCCGTCGATCAGGCCGAGGCTGACGCTGAAGGGCACCTTGGCGACGTTGACGATCAGGAAGAACCAGGCCGAGGTGCCCAAGAAGCCCAGCTTCCGGAAACCGGCGGAGAGCAGGTAGAGCGACATCACGGGACCGCCCGCGTTGGCCACCATCGTGGTGAAGCCACCGAGCACCCCGTACGAACCGGCCTTGAGCCGTGCGCCCGCCCCGTCGGCGGCCGGGACCTCCGGGGCCGCCGCCCGGGCGGCCGCACGCCGCCGCCACACAGTGACGCCCGCCATCAGGAGCAGGATCGCGCCGATGGACGTCCGCACCTCCGCGTCCCCGGCCCACAGCATGAACACCGTCCCCACCACGACCCCGACCGCGACGGCCGGGAACAGCCGCAGCAAGGTCCCCCAGTGCGCGTGCCGACGATAGGTGCCCACGGCAAGCACATCGCCGACGATCAGTAGGGGCAGCAGCACACCGGTCGACTCCCGGGCCGGAAGCACGGCCGCGAAGATCGCGAGGCTGACGGTATTGGCGCCGCTGACGGCGGTCTTCGAGAAGCCGACGAGTATGGATGCCGCCGCGAGCGCGGCGAACTCCCAGAGGGTAACGGTGTACATGCCACGGGATCATTCCAGGCCACCGAGGACCCGCCGCAGCCAGGGACCTATGGGGTGTCCGTCGGATCTTTCCCCTCCCCGCCCCTTCCCGAAGCATCGATATGCGGCTCCGCCGCGTGGCAGGGGCTTCGCCCCTGGACCCCGGGGTCTGGGGCGGAGCCCCAGTTTCGGGAAGGGGCGGGGAGGAGAACAGCGCGCCGCAGGCGTCAAGATCCGTCGGACACCCGCTCAGTGCACCCAACCCTGGAGCGGCTCGGTGTCGAGCGTGACGCCGACCGGCGCGGGCAACGTGAGCGGCTTGCCGAACGGCACGGTCTTGGTGCTCTCGTACCGGACCCCGTCGGGCTCGCTGAAGACTGTGACCTCACCGGCCTCCCGGTCGACCAGCAGATACACCGGGATGCCCGTCTCGGCGTAGGCCCGTGGCTTCTCCACCCGGTCCCTGCGGTCGGTGTCGGAGTCGTACGAGGTGACCTCCACGACCATCAGGACGGGATCGGCGTCGGCCCACTCCCCCTGGCCGACGAACGCGTCGCTGTGGGCGAGGGTCCCATCGGGGCGCGCATGGCCGTTGCGGTAGGTCTCAACCTTGAGGCCCTGGTCGTGCAGCCACAGGTCGGGATGGGCCTGAATGCAGATCCGCGCCAGCCACTGGATGATCCGCCCATGATCGCCATCGGGCCTCGGCGTAACCACGATCTTCCCATTGAGGAACTCAAACCGCGTCCCCTCCGCCACGCGGGCCGCCAGCCGCGCGCACGCCTCGAACTCCTCCGGCAGCATCTGCTCACGATCGTGAGCCACAGCCATGACGGGAACTCCTTCGGGCGTGATGCGCTCTCTCTGCACGAAACCTACCGCGCGCTTGACAATCAAACAGTGAGTAGGGTCATTGCGACTGTGGCTCCTTCCGCTGACAAGATTGATCGCCAACAGTGATCAGAAATCAGCACTCTTGTGCGATTATCAGGTTCAGAAGTAACTTCAAGCGTTCACACCGTCCGAATTGGGACCTTGCGATAGGGGATGCCGCTTTCTATGCTATGCACTTGGCGCTTGAGCCGATTGAGAGGCGATCACATGGCGCGCGCATGGGAAGCGGATGCATCCGTATCGTTTAGGCGACGGTTAGGCAAGTCCCCGCAGGAGCTCGGCGTCACCGAAGACAAAACAGGCTGCCCCGATATCTGGGAGCTCGGTAATGGCGATGTGGCCGTCATTGGTCGAGATCTCACCGAAGCCTACAAGTCACGCCTTCCGGCAGACGTATCAATTGCCCATGATGAGCGGCTGATCGTTATTCCCGGAAGTGTCCTTCGCGCAGCGAAGCCGGACATTACAGATGCTTAATATCAACCATCTCCGGATCGACATCGGCAAGGGGACTCGCCTCAGCACGGACGCCTACCAGCGCGACTTTCGACTCAATGATGAGAAAATCATTGGCCGAAACGGGTGGAAGCTCGAACGGAAGCAGCATTTCGAGGAGCCAGGGTCGCCGAGTTGGGAAGCCTTCCAGCGAGGAAACTGGAGTGAAGCACTACAACTTGCCCAAAAGAAGCGAGAGCTCTGGGCTAAAGTTGCCCAAGAGGACGCGAGACGAAAAAGTATATTCCACCGCGTTCGCGTGGTGGAAGAGCCCTTGACGCCATATATGCAATGGGAACTGCATGCCCTGAGGGTTCAAGGCGACAGCGGAATGCCAGTCCGCGTACTAAACGCCGAGGCAATAAAATCGTATGAGGGCTCTGAGCCATTGCCGGAGATCGTCACCCTGGGCGGAAAGGTCCTCTACCAGGTTCTTTACACGGAAGCTGGCATCTTGGATGGCGCGATCCGATTCACCGATCTCGATCTGGTGCGGAATTGGGAAATTCTGATCAACGAGTTCTACGAGAACAGCGAGGACGTTGTCTCGTATGTCGATCGCTATGTGGCGCACCTGCCAGCCCCTCAAATGAAGGGGGAGTAGAGAATCGAAGGGAATCACGACAGCCCTCAGACCGACGGGACGCATTCTGAAATCTCGGGATCATCACGAGATGTCGTTCAGGCCCGTCAGGTTAGTGGCGGCATCCACTTCCATGATCACGGCCAGGGCGACCATGGGGCGCACCGACCTGTACCACGCCAGCTGCCGGCCAACGTTCGTCACTTCGTTAACCGCTCAGAGGAGTTGCTGCGACTTAACCAAGCGCTTCCCAGGAACGGGGATCTTAATCGGCTTCCTGTTTTTATGATTGCTGGAACAGCTGGAGCAGGAAAGACGTCACTAGCACTGCATTGGGCACATAATATACAGGACCGGTTTCCCGACGGGAGTCTTTACGTCAACCTTCGCGGCTATGACCCAGGGGAGCCAGTCTCAGCGGACGAAGTACTTCGCCAATTTTTGATCGCGCTTGGAACTCCCCCTGCCGCGATTCCTTCTAGCCCTGAGTCCGCCGCCGCGCTCTACCGCTCATTGCTGGCCAGTCGCAGAATGTTACTCATATTGGATAATGCCGCTAGCACCGCTCAGGTGCGTCCGCTACTTCCCGGCAATGCTCGAAACATGACAATCGTTACGAGTCGCGGGCGGCTCGCGGGGCTTTCCATCCGCGATGGCGCGCATCGCTTGACTCTTAGCACCTTGGCCGAGTCGGCAGCTGTCACTCTGCTCCGTTCCGTTACTGATGGTTTTCGATCAGACGATGACGAGGAGCTCAGCGAACTCGCTCGCTTGTGTGCCCGCTTGCCGCTCGCCTTGAGAATCGCAGCTGAGCGGGCCTCTAGCCACCCATATATGGACCTACGTGAGTTAATGGAAGATCTGCGTGATGAGTCAGCGCTGTGGGATGCCTTGAGCGCAGGGGACGAGGAAGAAGCCGAGGCCGTGCGTGCCGTATTCGCTTGGTCATACCGAGCACTGCCACCCGAGGCTGCACGTATGTTTCGTTTGTTGGGGCTGCATCCAGGTCCTGGGATTAGCGTTGATACTGCAGCAGCACTGGCGGGACTCAGCGTCCGGCAAACACGGCAACTGCTGGACGTGCTTGTGGGCGCACACCTATTGGAACAGAAGGCGCCGAATCGATTCGAATTCCACGACCTTCTCCGCGCGTATGCTCGGAATCAGGTCTGCCAGGAAGATTCGGCCGAAGAGCGAGCGGAGGCGCTTCGCCGGATACTGGATTGGTACCTACATACTGCTGATGCAGCACAGAGCTGGCTTAGGCCAGATGAAGATCGTCTAGTGACTGATCAGCAACCTCCTGACGTGAGACCTCTCACCTTTGCGAGCTACGACCAGGCGGTTGACTGGGCAGAACTCGAACAAGTCAACTTCTTCCCGTCCGTCCAGGTCGCTGAGAAAGCTGGACTCGATGAGATTGCTGCGCTGTTATCGGCAATTCTATGGAACGCAAAGGCACCGTCATCCCTCACCGCTGATTGGCTACCCATCGGCAGGGTAGGCCTCGAAGCAGCCCGGCGCCTCGGCGATCGGCTCCTGGAAGCAAGATTGCACGAGAATTTTGGGTTTGCGCACACCAAGCTCAACCGGCTGACTGACAGCATCTCATGCCACGAGAAAGCGTTGAAGATTCGACAGGAATCGAATGACAGAGAGGGTGAGGCCACTTCGCTTAATGCCCTTGCACTCGTTCAGCTACGGAAAAGGCATTTATCGCTAGCCAAGGAAGGGCTGCAGCGGGCATCGATCATTTTCGGCGAACTGGGCGAGACTCACTGGCGAGCTATTTCCCTTGCCAACCTCGCCTTAGTAAATCACCAAGCTGGAAATCTTGTGGAGGCTGCTGAGCATCTTGGCGAAGCCCTCTCGATTCATCGCAGCCAAAAAGATAAACGGAGTATCGGCAATGCTCTCTGGATCTTGAGCTCGATCCATCTTGAATGTGGCGATCTCCAGGATTCTCTGAGCGCCAGCGAGGAGGCAGTGAAGATTGCCCTTGAGTTGCGTAGCCACGTACTTGAGGGCTGCTGGCTGATAGCTGCTGGTCACGCTCAGCGGGCACTGAATCAATACGGTGATGCCCTTACGTCGTTTCAGCGGTCTGCGACACTTCACCGGCGCCTGGGAGATCGGAGTCGTGAGGCACTCGCCTTGCAGGGAGCAGGAGATACCTATCTCCGTCTTGAGCGATATGATGAGGCTGCCAATTTCCACCGTCGGGCCGGGGCGGTTCACCGTGAGCTGGGCGACACTTGGAACGAAGCGTTAGCCCTCGAGGGCTTGGGTTCAGCTTTACTTAGCAAGGGCGTCGAGGCGGCATGTCGGCACTGGGTACAGGCCTTGGAACTCCTTAGGAATTATGACGATCCACGCGCTATCACAACGCGTGAACGGCTGCGGCTGCGACTGTCCGGAACAGGCAAATCGTGAATTACTTCGCGCATACCGGTCACTGAGGAGGAGCGCGCCACCGCTCAAGCAGAGCTGCGCGAGATCGACGCGGAGCATGACCGGCGCCTGCGGGCGGTCCCGCTGTCAGAGGGGCGCGTGATACTGGGCGCATGAGCAGCCAGGAGTTCGTGCGGGCCGGGCTCGGGCAGGGGCTCGGTGGGATGGTGGTGTCCGCCGTCGGGTACCGCTCCCAGGGGATACCGCCGACGTTGCACCGGGGGCTGCCGTCGCCCTATCTGACGCTGATCTTCTCCCTGGAGGGCCCCGTCGTCGGCGGTGTCACGCCCGAGCAGGCGCGGGGGCCCGATGCCGCGCGGACGGAGATCGTCGTGGGCGGCCTGCACCAGCGACCGGCGTATATCGTCCAGCCCGGGAGCGAGGCCGGGGTGCAGCTGGCCGTGCATCCGCTGGCGGCGCGCACGCTGCTGGGGCTTCCGGCCGGTGCGCTCACCTCGGACCTGGTCACCTCCGGGGCGGACGTGCTGGGGAAGCGGGCCGCCGACATTCGCGAGCGGCTGTGCGAGCACCAGTCGTGGGAGGACCGGTTCGCCACGCTCGGTGCGTATCTGCGGGAGCGCGCGGCCGAAGGTGAGGACGGGACGCCGGTGCGGAGCGAGGTCGGCGAAGCGTGGGCCTGGCTGGCCCGGCATCGGGGGGCCGGTACGCTGACGGGCCTGGCCGAGCATGTGTCGCTCAGCCGCCGCCGGCTGACCAGCGTGTTCCAGGCCGAGACGGGGCTGAGCCCCAAGCAGGCGGCCCGGCTGATGCGGTTCCAGCACGCCAGGAACACGGTGGTCCGGGCCGTGGCGGCGGGCCGGGCGCCGGACCTGGCCCGGGTCGCCGCCGACTGCGGCTACTTCGACCACTCCCACCTGGTGCGCGACTTCCGTCAGTACACCGGGGTGAGCCCGACCGCCTGGCTGGCCGAAGAGTGCCGGAATATCCAAGCCGGGGGCCATCTCTACGGCGAAGAGTAGAGCCCATGAACACCGCACCGAACCAGCAGCAGACGCAGCAGAACCAGCAGAAGCAATCGCGTGAACCCGCCATCTGGCCCACGCTCCAGGCCCATGACGCCGTCGCCCTGATCGACTTCCTGGTCGACACGGTCGGCTTCCTGCGCACGGCCGTCTACCAGGACGGCGACCGCGTCGCCCACGCCCAGCTCGACTGGCCCGAAGGCGGCGGCATCATGCTCGGCTCGTACGACCCGGAGACCAAGACCTGGTGCCTGGAGCCGGGCACCTTCGGGGCGTACGTCGTCACCGACCACGTCGACGCGCTGTACGAGCGCCTCACCGCGGCCGGTGTGCGGGTGCTCCGGCCGATCGAGGACCAGGAGTACGGCAGCCGGGAATTCGCCATCGCCGACCCGGAGGGCAACAAGTGGTCCTTCGGCACGTACCGGGGCGAGCCCCGGCCCGCAACCGACTGAGAGCGGTCCGCCCTCACTCCTCCAGGTAGTGGAAGCCCGGCCGGGGGTGCATCAGGAAGTCGTGGTGCGAGATGTTCCACGCGTACGCACCCGCCATCGCGAAGGCCACCCGGTCCCCCACCCGTAGCTCCGCGACCGGGATGCGGCTGGCCAGCACGTCCTTGGGGGTACAGAGCTGGCCGACCAGCGTGACCGGCTCGTCCCGTACGGTCGGGCGCGCCCACGGCCGGGTCCACACGGTGTCCGCGGGGAGCACCTGGAAGGGCTGGTCGTGCTGTTTGGTGGCGGGGGTACGGATGTGGTGGGTGCCGCCGCGCACCACCGCGAACGCCTCGCCCCCGCTGTGCTTGATGTCCAGCACCTCGGTGATGTACCAGCCGCAGTAGACGGTCAGCGCCCGGCCGGGCTCGATCCGGAGGGTGAGACCGGGGTGGCGCAGGGCGAGGTCCGCCATGCCCTGGCCGTAGGCGGCCCAGTCGAAGCGGCGGTCGGGATGGGCGTAGTCCACGCCCATCCCGCCGCCGACGTTCACCTCGGTGATCCCCAGGCCGTGGCGTTCGGACAGCTTCCGCGCCCAGTCGGCGATCGCGGCGGCCACGGCCACCTGGGCGGGGGCGTCGAGGCCGCTGGCGAGGTGGGCATGGATGCCGCGCAGCCGGAGGGGGCCGCCCGGGGAGAGCTGGGGGAGGCAGCGTTCCGCGGCCTCGGGGTCGAGCCCGAAGGGGCTGGGGCGGCCGCCCATGGCGAGCGCCGCGCCGCCCAGCGCCGCGCCGAGCACCCCCTGGCCGGGCAACTCCTGGCCGGGCAACTCCTGGCCGACCGGCCCCTGGCCGACCGACGCCGCGCCGTCCAGCCTCTCGCCGAGCACCCCCGCACCGTCCAACGCCTCGCCGTCCGCCCGCTCATCGTCAAGCGGGAGATTGACGCGCAGGAGGACGTCCACGGCGTCGAGCCCCGCGTCCTCCGCCGCCCCGGCCAGCATCCGCAGCTCCTGCTCGCTCTCCACATGGAACCGCTCCACGCCCAGCGTCAGCGCCCGCCGCAGCTCCCCCTCGGTCTTGCCCGGCCCGCCGAAGGCCAGCGGCGCCCCGGGCACGGCCGCGCGGACATGCTCCACCTCACCGCCGGAGGCGACCTCGTAGCCGGTGACGTGGGGCGCGAGGGTCTGGAGGACGGCGGGCGCCGGGTTGGCCTTCGCCGCGTAGTACAGCTCCAGGCCCGGCGGCAGCGCGTCCCGTACGGCCCGCGCGTGCGCGCGGAGCGCGGCCAGGTCGTAGACGTAGGCGGGAAGTTCGTCGCCGGTGAGCTCCGTGGCGAGGGTACGGACGGCGGAGGTGATCAACGGCTGCTCCCGGGGTGCATGACGTGGGCCGCCTCGGACAGCAGGGCGGAGGCGAGCGGACTGGCGATACGGACATAGCCCGCGTGGCGGTCGGCCCGACGGCCCCAGCGGGTGAGGAGGTTGGCCTTCGCGGGCAGCGGCACGCCCGCCACGAGGGCGCGCAGCGCGGGCGGGTGGTCATGGGCCGCCGAGCACTCGCACAGCACCCGGCGGACCGCCGACCACAGCGCGGGCTCCAGACGCGGACAGCGGTCAGCGAGGGCCGCCACCATCTCGGCGATGTGGTTGACCAGCAGGCAGTACACCACCCGGTCCCAGCCGCGCTCCCGCTCGTACGTCAGCGGGCGGGCCACCGCTTCGGGCAGCGCGGCGAGCGCGGCGGTGTGGTGCTCGGGCACCAGCTTGGTGCCCTCCAGATCGCGGAAGAGCACCTGGTGCGGGGTGCCGTCAGCGGGGTCGACGCCGAGGACGACGTTCTGGAGGTGGGGTTCGAGGACCACGCCGTGGTCGAAGTAGGCGGCCAGTACGGGCGGTACGAGCAGCTCCAGATACGCCTGCCACCAGGCGGAGAGCCGGTCGGGGTCGGCGTCGGGGAGGAGCCGGGAGATCTGGGCGCCGCTGGTCGGGTACTCATCGGCGACGGCCGCCGCGAGCAGCGCGGTCAGACCGGGCCGCAGCCGGGCGGCCAGCCCTTCGCGGACGATCACCCCGAAGCCCTCGATCAGCTGCCGATCGGCTCCGCTGTCGCCGCCGAGGTCCAGCGTCCGGTACGCGGGTTCGCGCAGCAGCTCACAGCCGGGGAAGCGGGTGGCGAGATCGGTGGCGACCGGCTCCAGCAGCCGGGTCAGGGCGACGGCACCGGACAGCTCGTAGTCGGCGTTCTTGCGCAGACAGTTGGTGATCCGCACGTTCAGGCTGAACTTGAGGAAGTCCCGGCCGTCGTAGAGCGTGCGGACCGACGCGGTGGGCGCGAACTCCGCGCCGCCCGGCCCGAGGTCCAGCACCTCGCCCCGGGCGATGGCCGCCCGCAGCAGCCGGTGCTGGCGCAGCATCGCGTACTGCCAGGGGTGCGCGGGCAGCAGCCGGTAGCCCTCGGGGACGGCGCCCTGCCGGTCCAGCGCGGCGAGCGCCCCGGGCCGTGCGGACTCCTCACGCACGTACTCCTGGCGTACGGCGAGTTGGTGCAGCGGGAAGCGCGCCCCGGCCTCGGGGGCGAACCGCGACCAGGAGTCGGCGCTGCCGGTGCGGGCCTTGGGGGTGGGGTGGAAGCGGTGGCCGAAGAGGAGGGACTGCTCGGAGGCGAGGTAGAGGTCCTGGGCGCTGTCGGCGCTGTCGGCGCTGTCACTCACGGTGCTCCGGTCCTCCAGGGCCTCCAGGGCGGCCGTCATCCCCGCGTGGCTGGAGGCGACTTGGCCCAGGAACTCGTCGTTGTGCACCCCCGTGCGCAGCTGGAGCTCCCGGTGGATCCGCTCGGCCAGCCCGCGCCAGGACACCTCGGCCCATGTGCCGTCGCGCTCCTCGCTGACCGGCCCGGTGAAGCGGTGCGCCCCGATGAGGGAGGTGCGCCGCAGCCCGACGCGCAGCAGCACCCCGCAGCGCGGCAGCCTCAGCCGCAGCCATCCATCGGCCACGACGGTCTGGTGCTCCGGTCCCGACACCTCACGGAGCAGACAGTTGAGGAGGGTGTGGGCGGTGGCGTGATCGGCGGAGGCCACGGTCGCGGCGGGCGAGGAGGTCATGGGCATGGGGCGGCTCCAGCGGGTGCGGAGGAGACAGGTACGGAGGGAAGTGCGGGGTTCGGGGGTCCGGGGAAGGCGGGCCGATCGGGCGCGGCGGTCATCTGCCGCTTCCCCGCAGCAGATAGTTGGGCCCGGTGACGTAGTGCTTGTTGATATCCGCGGCGCCCGAGCGCTCCTTGGTGAACAAGGTGCCGGCGGTGACCATCGCCTTGACCGGCAGCCGGTCCGCGTCCAGCACCCGTCTGCGCAGCAGCGCGGCGGCCGCGCCGGGCCGGGTGACGGCGAGCCGGTCGACGGCGTCGGTGAGCCGGTCGCGCAGCCGCCGCAGCAGGGTGTCGAGCGGGGCCCGGCCGAGGCGGGCGAGCTCGAAGAGGGGGGCGGCGGCGCAGAGGTGGACGGTGATGGTGGTGAACACATCGGTCACCGGCCCGTCGCCGGACGTCAGGATCCTGCGGTCGTCGAAGCCGCACAGATCGGCGGCCGGTCCTCCGCCGATCATGGCGGCGAGGCGTATCGCGTGGACGCGGGGGCCGTCGTGGTCCTTGATGAGGAGCCGGAGCCGGGGCACCGCACCGCCGTTCTCGCTGCCGTCCTCAAAAACCAGCGACGTGTTCTGCTGATGGGACTCCAGCGCGATGCCGTACGCGAAGAGGGTGGTGTGGAAGTCGAACAGCAGCGTGAGGTAGTCGTCGAGCAGGGCGAGGACGTCCCCGCCGTAGTGGCGTTCGGCGAGCCCGTCGATGACGAGCGTGCCATCCGGGGCGGGCGCGAGCAGCCCGGCCAGCGGCACGATGGTGGCGTTCTCCAGGCCGGGTGGGTAGCGGCGGACGAGCGTGGCGAGCAGTTCATGTCCGGCGTGGAGGTGAGTGGTCTCGTCGGCGAGCAGCACGGTGGCGCCGAACCTCGGCTCGCGCTCGATCACGGCCTCCACGAGCCGCTGCGCCACTTCGCCGTCGATCAGGGTGCCGGGTTTGACGGACCGCCGGTTGCGCTGCCCCAGGGTGGAGGTGGTGAGCGGCAGCTTGAGGTGGATGAGGGGATCGTCGGCGACGGCCACGGTCCGCATGGAGAGGGTGGGCCGTACGTCCAGCAGAGGGCGCTCTGCGAGCCGGGCGGCGTCTTGGAGCCCGGCCGCGCGGAGGGCGTTCTCCAGCGGGGGTCCGAGGGTGAGCGGATGCACGGGGAGCAGGAGTTGCCCATCGCTTGGCCCTGGCCCGAGGTCCCCGGGCGTAGGCCACCAGTCGGGCAGCCGCGCCGTATCCCCGTACACCGCCTCGTGGGGAAGAACGAGCCAGCGCAGCGGAAAGGTGGGATGGAACTCGGGTGCGTGCGCCCGTAATTGCTCCTCGCTGAAGACGGACCGGCCCCGGCTGGTCGGATAGACGGGATGGTCGCGGAAGGCGGCGAGCGTGTCATACGCGAGGGCCCCGGACATCCCGCCCCACCACTCCCCGTACCGCGCGCCCAACTCGGCGACGACGCGGGGCCGCACGCGGGTATGCAGCCGCATGGCGTCGAGCGCCTGCCGACATTCGCCCGCGAAGACGTCGTAGAGTGCCCGGTCGTCGTCGGGCACGGCCCCTCGCAGCCGCCCGAGGACGGCATCGAGCCCGGTCAGCACGGTG
>NZ_JAAAYH010000239.1:0-14071 GCF_018035285.1 Streptomyces sp. MK37H
TCGGCGCGAAGGAGCTGTCCACCACCGCGGGCACCGGGTTCGACCGGTCGCCGCGCGTCAAGGCCGTGGACACCGCGGGCAAGCCGGTGGCCGGTGCCCGGGTGCGGTACGAGATCCTCGGCGACACCGACACGCGCTTCCACGGCCTGGTCAAGTCCGCCACCGTGCTGACCGCCGCCGATGGCACCGCCACCGCGCCGAAGCTGCTCGCGGGCGAGAAGACCGGCACCTTCACCGTGCGCGCCACCGCCGTGGGGCGGGAGGCCGCCCCGGTCGAGTTCACCGCCACCGTCAAGGCCCGGCCCGTGCCGCAGGCCGACGCGCTGGCCCGGATCGGCGACAAGAAGCTCACGGCCCGGACCGGCGCCTCCTTCGCCGACGCGCTCACCGTCAAGGCCACCAACAAGGGCAAGATCATGGCGGATGTCCCGGTGACCGCCACCATGATCACCTCGGCGAAGGACCCGATCCCCAACGACAAGGGGCCCTACTTCCTGGACGACAAGGGCAAGCCGGTGCGCACCCTGGCCGCCCTGAAGACCAACGACCTCGGCCAGCTCACGCTGCCGAAGATCCTCACCGATGACCAGGCGGGCACCTTCCTGCTCCGCCTCACCGCCGAGGGCGGCGCCGTCCTGGACATCGAGCTGACGGTCACCCAGGCCCCCGCCTCGTAGCCAAGCGCCCCTCACACGGTCCGCCGCACCGCCCCTGAGCCCCCACCGGGCCCAGGGGCGGTGTGACGCTTTCACGCCTTCGTGTTCTCATCTGCGCCCCCCGTTGCTACGGTGCCCCATCCCTGACGAAGCGTCAGGCAGCGCCTCGTACCGACCACGAGGAGGCCCCGTATGCGCGCTCTCGTCGCCGCCGCGATCGGACTCGCCGCCGCCCTCGCCATCGTCCTCACGATGACGGCCATCGGCGCCCCCAGCGGTGAGACCTCCCCGGAACCCCTGCTCACCACCGTCCCCAAGCACCCCTGAGGGAGGGACATCCGCCATGCGCCGCAGAGCAAGCCTGGTGCTGCTGGCCTTCGCCGTCTTCTTCGCCGCCCTCGCGCCGCTGCTGCGCTGGTACGCCTATCCCCGGCTGGCCAGGATTCCGCCCAGTGAGTACCAGACGGCCGTGATGGAGGCCAGTCCGGCCACGCTGCTCGACTACGGCACCATGAAGCCCCGCACCGTTCCCAAGGTCAGCATCGTGCAGACCCTGCGTGGCAATGTGCCCGCCGCGAAGAAGGTCGGGAAGGCGACCGGGCGCGATGTCGTCGTCTGGGACACCCTGTCGTATGTGGCCGGGCCCGACGGCAAGATGGTCTCCAAGATCCCCGAGCGCTATGTCTTCGACGCCCACTCCCAGGACCCGGTGCACGCGGGCGGTGAACATGTCGACGGGGACGCGGTGCGCCGCGACGGCATCGAGTACAAGTGGCCGTTCCTCACCGAGAAGCGCGACTACCGCTACTTCGACGCCCAGACCCGCACCTCCGCCCCCATCCACTACAAGGGCACCCGCGACTTCCGCGGCCTGGAGGTCTACTACTTCGAGCAGACCATCCCCTGGACCAAGGTGCCGCTGCCCAAGACCATGCCGGTCAACGGCGTCACCCCCGAGACCGTCCGCAAGGCCGGCACCTCCCGCTGGTACAGCACCAAGCGGATGTTCTGGGTCGAGCCCACCACGGGCGCCCCGGTCAATGGGCAGGAGATCCACAAGGAGGAGCTGCGCGGCGGCACGCTGCTGGGCGACCGCGACCGGGTGACCGTCTTCTCCGGCCATGTGAAGATGCGCGAGGACTACATCCGGCACACGGTGGACATGGTCAAGTCCCAGCGCCAGCTGGTCCTGCTGCTCACGGCCTATCTGCCGTGGGGCTTCCTGATCCTCGGGCTGGCCCTGCTCGCGCTCGCGCTGCTGCTGGAGGCGCGCGGGCGCGCGGCGCGCCCGCCGTCGGCCCCGGCGGCGCCGACCGCGTTGTCAGTGGGTAGCGTGGGCCCCCGCGTTGTCAGTGGCGGGCCGTAGCGTATGACCATGCCAGTGAACAGCTGCGTCCCCGGCCCCGAACTCATCGGCCACATCGCCGACTTGGCACGCCTGGAGTGGGACCCGGGCGCCACGGCGGCCGCCGCGAAGCGCTTCGGCTGGGTGCCCGACGGCTCCCGCACGTCGTCCTACGCCACCAACACCGGGCACTATGTCCTCCCGGAATGGTTCGGCGGGCCCGACGACGCCGACACCGAATGCATGATCCCGTTCTGTTACTACTACGAACCGGACGACTTCGACGCGGAATTGCAGGCCGACGGGCTCAGCGGCAATGTCGACTGGCTCGCCGAGTACCACTCCGGCGACCCCGGCTGGGTCTTCGACCGCGAGGCCGGCCGCTCCGGCTTCGACGGCCGGTGGCGCGCCGCCGTGGACGCCCTCAGCGAGCGCCTGGGCGAGCCGGAGACCGTGGTGCGGGACGAGAAGGGCGACCACCCGTGGAACTACGCGGCATGGCGCTGCGGCGGCAATGCGGTGGTGGTCGGCCAGTGCGTCGACAACGGCTCGTACATGACCTTCGAGCAGGCGCTCATATGGGTCGGGCCGCACCCCGTGGACGAGCCGTTCCCGACGGGGGAGCAGTTCGCCCTGAGGCTGGAGTGCTGAGCGGCGCGGCCGTCGCGTCAACTTCCGTCCTCGCGATTCGCTCGTGGTGGCCAAGCCGGTAGTGATCAGGGTACGGGCGTGGCTAGCATGCCGCCCATGCCTGGCATCACGATTGAGTTCACCGAGCAGGAACTGGCCGAGCTGCGTGCCGAGGCGAGGGAGAAGGGCGTCGCGATCAAGCGGCTGGCGCACGACATACTGACCGAGGACGTGGTGCGGCGGCGTCAGAAGCAGCGCTTCGTCGAGGGCGCCGTGAAGTTCGCCCTGGCCTACAAGGCCGAGTTCGAGCGGGAGTTCCCGCACGGCATGCGGTGATCCTGTACGTCGATGCCGGTTGGGTGCTGAACGTCCAGGTCGAGGTCTCCCCGGTGAACACCCCGGTCCGGGACTGGGGTGCGCTGCACTGCATGACCGAGCGCCACCGCTACGAGCGGTTCGCGGGCGAGCCCTACTACGAGGAGGCCGCCGCCCGCGCCGCGACCTTTCTGCACACCTCACTGATCCTCGAACCGTTCTCCGACTACAACGCCACGATCGGCGCGGCCTGCGCGCAGATGTACATGGAGGAGTCCGGAGAGCCGATCGCGCCCCCGCCGGGCGCCATGGTCAAACTGGTCCGCGACATACGGGAGATCAGCGGCTTCCGCCTCGGCGAAACCGCCCGCCGCCTACGCGCCTGGGCCGACTGACACCGGCACTGATGCGCTGCGCGGCTCGCTGGACCCCGGGTTTCCTATTGCGTCCCGCGGCTCGCGGCGCCGTGCGTTTCCTTCTACGTCCCGCGGCGCACCACGCGTGCGACCCACCGCGCCGCGCGGCCCGCCTCCGCCCGTGGCCTACGGCGTCCCCGCGTCATACTGCGCCGCGTGGCCCACTGCCTCTGCACCGCGCGTCCTCTGAGCGCCGCGCACCCCTTGAGCGGCGCGGTCTCCTGAGCGGCGCGGGCCACTTGGGTGCGTGCCCTAGTGTCCCGCGTCGTACGGCGTCCCGTCGTCCCCACTGCCTCCCGCTGTCCCACTGCGCCGCGTGGTCTCCTGAGCGGCGCGGGCCACTTGGGCGCGTGCCTTAGTGTCCCGCGTCGTACGGCGTCCCGTCGTCCCCGCTGCGTCCCGTGGCCTACCGCCTCCCGCTGTCCCACTGTGCCGCGCGTCCTCTGAGCGCCGCGCACCCCTTGAGCGGCGCGGCCTCCTGAGCGGCGCGGGCCACTTGGGTGCGTGCCCCAGTGCCCCGCGTCCTACGGCGCGTCCCGTCGTCCCACTGCGCCCGCGTGGCGCACCGCGCACCGCTACCCACTGAGCGCTAGCGGTCGTGCGGCCGCTCGGCCGCATCGCTCAGCGGCGGGTGTTGGTGCGGCGGGTTGGTTCGGCCGTGGTCGGGTCCTCGGGCCATGGGTGCTTGGGGTATCGGCCGCGCAGTTCGGCGCGGACCGAGCGGTAGCCGTCCTTCCAGAAGGACGCCAGATCGGCGGTGACCGCGGCCGGGCGTCCCGCCGGGGACAGCAGGTGGATCAGCAGCGGCACCCGGCCGCCCGCGATCCGGGGGGCCTCCTGCCAGCCGAACAGCTCCTGCAGCTTCACCGCCAGCACGGGCCGGTCCGCGCCGTAGTCCACCCGCACCCGCGAGCCGCTCGGCACCTCGATCCGCTCCGGCGCCAGCTCTGCGAACCGCGCGGCCTCGCCCGTGGCCCATGGCATCAGCCGGGCCAGCGCCTGTCCGGCGTCCACCCGTCCCAGGTCGGCGCGCCCGCGGGCCCGGGCCAGCTCCGTCCCGAGCCAGTCGTCCGCCCGGTCCAGCAGCGCCTCGTCGGCGACATCCGGCCAGGCCCCGCCCAGCTCCCGGTGGAGGAACGCCATCCGCTGCCGGACCGCCGTGGCCTGCGCCGACCAGCGCAGCAGCCCCATGCCCTCGCGGCGCAGCCCCTCCAGCAGCGCCTGCCGTACCGGCTCCGGATCGGGGTCGGTCAGCGGCCGGGACACCAGCTCGATCGCGCCGAGCCGGACCACCCGGCGCGCCAGGACATCCCCGTCCGCCCAGCGCACCTCCTCGCCCTCCGAGGCCAGCGCCGCGGCGGCCGCCCGGACGGTGTCCTCGTCGGTCACCGCCGCGAGCCGTACCCGCGCCGACGCGGAGGCCACCGGCCGGTCCGCGACGGCCACCGCGAGCCACGGCGCCCCGCCCAGCCGCGAGCCGTCACCCAGCTCCGCGCCCGTCCCGGCGGCCATGAGGTACGCCCGCTCGCCGCGCCGCCGGGCCACCCGCTCCGGGAACGCCAGCGCGGCCATCAGCCCCGCCACGGCATCGTCGCCGTGCGGACCGCCACCGCCGTGTGCCGGACCGCCACCGCCGTGTGCCGGACCGCCACCGCCGTGTGCCGGGCCGCCACTGCTGTGCGCCGGACCATCACCGCCGCGTAGATCGCCGCCGTGCCCCGGACCGTCTCCGCCCCGGGCCCTGCCCCGTCGTGCGCTTGCCTCGGCGGTCAGGGCGTGTTCGAGCCGCCGGGCCTCCTGGCGCCAGCGGGCGGCGTAGGGGTCGCCGCCGTGGCGGGCGGTGCGCCAGGCGGCGGCGAGGTCGTCGCCGTACTCCCTCGGGGGCTCCTCGCTCAACAGGGCCACCACCTCGGCCGCCCGGCGCGCGCCGACCTCCTTCGCGCCGTCGATGAGCGCCCGCGCGAGGCGGGGGTGGAGGCCGAGGCGGGCCATCCGGGTGCCGCGTTCGGTGGCCCGTCCTGCGGCGTCCACGGCGCCGATCGCGGTCAGCGTCTCGCGCGCGGCCGCCATCGCCCCGGCGGGCGGCGGATCCAGCAGGGCCAGCCCAGTGGCGTCCGGATCGCCCCAGCACGCCGTCTGCAACGCGAAAGCCGTAAGGTCCGCACCGGCGATCTCCGGGGACGGGAAACGCGGCAGCCGGGCGTCCTCCGCCTCCGGCCAGCAGCGGTAGACCACCCCGGGCGCCTCGCGCCCCGCACGGCCCGCGCGCTGCCGGGCGGCGGCCCGTGACGCCCTTACGGTCGTCAGCGCGCTCAGCCCGCGTGCGTGGTCCATCCGGGGCTCACGCGCCAGCCCGCAGTCCACGACGATCCGCACGCCCGGCACGGTCAGGCTCGACTCGGCGACCGAGGTGGCCAGCACCACCCGCCGCCGCCCGCCGTCCGCGCCCGCGAGCACCGCCTCCTGTACGGCGGCGGGCGCCCGCCCGTGCACCTGCAGGATCTCCGCGTCGGTGAGCCCGCCCAGCTTCCCGGCCACCCGGGCGATCTCCCCGACGCCGGGCAGGAAGCAGAGCACATCGCCCTCCCGCTCGCGCAGCGCCCGCCGCACCACGGCCGCGACATGGTCCAGCAGGGCGGGGTCCACCCGCATCCCGTGCGGCGGCCTTACGGGGCGCTCGGGCGGCGCCCACACCACCTCCACCGGATGGGAGACCCCCGGCGCCGAGACGACCGGCGCGGGCTCCCCAGGGCCGTCCCCGGGGTCCGTCCCGCCATCGCTGCCATCGCCGCCATCCCCGCCGTCGCCGAGCAGCCGTGCCCAGCCCTCCGCGTCCGTGGTCGCCGAGGCGGCGATCAGCCGGAGGTCGGGGCGCAGGGCGGCCCGGACGTCCAGCAGAAAGGCGGCGGCAGTGTCCGCGTCCAGATGGCGCTCATGGCATTCGTCGAGCACGACCACATCGACGCCGGCCAGCTCCTGATCGCGTTGCAGCCGCTGCACCAGCACCCCGGTCGTGACCACCTCGACCACGGTCCCGGGCCCGGCCTGCCGCTCCCCGCGCACGGTGAAGCCGACCCTGCCGCCCGGTCGCTCGCCCAGCAGCCACGCCATCCGCCGCGCGGCGGCCCGTGCCGCGATCCGCCGCGGCTCGGCCACCAGCACCCGCCGCACCGGTCCGCCGCCCACCAGCCCGGCGAGCACCAGCGGCACCAGCGTCGTCTTACCGGTCCCCGGGGGCGCGCACAGCACGGCGACCCCGCGGTCGTCGAGCGCGCGCAGCAGCTCGGGCAGGGCTTCGCGTACGGGAAGGCGGTCCAGGGCCTCGGCGCGCGCGTCCGCGGGGTTGGTCAACGCTCGCCTCGGTCCCGCTCGCACACGAAGATCGCCGTGCCCGGGATGAGGTTCCCCCGCAAGGGGGACCAGCCGCCCCACTCCTGGTGGTTCCACGCGGGCCACTCCGGCTCGATCAGGTCGACCAGCCGGAAGCCCCCGGCCACCACGTCCCGCACCCGGTCGCCCAGCGTCCGGTGGTGCTCCACATAGACGGCCCGGCCCGACTCGTCCTGCTCCACATAGGGCGTGCGGTCGAAGTAGGAGGCGGCGACGGACAGCCCCTCGGGCCCCGGCTCGTCCGGGAACGCCCAGCGCATCGGATGCGTCACCGAGAAGACCCACCGCCCGCCCGGCCGCAGCACCCGGCGCACCTCGCGCATCACCCGCACCGGCTCGGCCACGAACGGCACCGCCCCGTACGCCGAGCACGCCAGGTCGAACGAGCCGTCCCGGAAGGGCAGGGCCGTGGCGTCGGCCTGCACCAGCGCCACCCCGGCCGCGTCGCCGCCCCGGGAGGTCCCGGAGACCCCTGAGGTCCCGGAGACCGCCGCCTCCGCGTCGATCCGCCGCGCGTGCCGCAGCTGCCGGTGGGAAAGGTCCAGCGCCACCGGCCGCGCCCCCTGGGCGGCCAGCCAGCGGGCGCACTGCGCGGCGCCCGCGCCCACCTCCAGCACATCGCGCCCCTTGAGCGCCTCCACCGGGCCCAGCAGCCCGGCCTCCGCCTCGTCCAGCCCCTCGGGGCCCCATATGAACCGGTCGTCGCCCAGGAAGGCGCCGTGCTCCTCCTGGTACTCGTCCGCGTTGCGGTCCCACCACCCCCGGCTGGCCCGGCTGCTCTCCGCCGTGTCGGCGATCCTGCGGGTGGCCGTCGGCTCGGCGGCCTCCTCAGGGGTGCTGGGCTCGTGTTCTTGGACCATCGCGCGCGTCGTCGTACTCTCTGTATCGACCTGTGGCTGCGGGGCACGGTGAGAACCGCGTCGCAGTACGGACCATGCAATTTGCCGGGTTCCGGGGGTTATTCCCCGCGTGTGCTCTTCGTGCATTGACCATGCCCGGCTGCCCCCGTATGCTACAAGTTGCGCTGCGGGCCTGTGCGCCTCGGACGGAGCAGGCCGCGCTCGCATCTGTTGTATGTCCCCTCGGTTGTCGAGGCGCTCGCGCTTTTCGATCCCTGAAATCGGAAAGATTCGGCGTCTCCAAGGCTGTCCGGCTTCGGCAGTGCGATAAGGGTCCCGGCGTAGCAGTACCTACGACTTCATGTCCGTACCGGAGCCCTTTTCCACATGACGAGCAGCACCGAGGCAACCCGCACCACCCCGCAGGTGGCGGTCAACGACATCGGTTCCGAGGAAGCCTTCCTCGCCGCGATCGACGAGACGATCAAGTACTTCAACGACGGCGACATCGTCGACGGCGTCATCGTGAAGGTCGACCGGGACGAGGTCCTGCTCGACATTGGTTACAAGACCGAAGGCGTCATCCCCTCTCGCGAACTGTCGATCAAGCACGACGTCGACCCCAATGAGGTCGTCGCCGTCGGCGACGAGATCGAGGCCCTCGTCCTCCAGAAGGAGGACAAGGAAGGCCGACTGATCCTCTCGAAGAAGCGCGCCCAGTACGAGCGCGCCTGGGGCACCATCGAGAAGATCAAGGAAGAGGACGGGATCGTCACCGGTACCGTCATCGAGGTCGTCAAGGGTGGTCTCATCCTCGACATCGGCCTCCGTGGCTTCCTCCCCGCCTCCCTGGTGGAGATGCGCCGCGTCCGCGACCTGCAGCCCTACGTGGGCAAGGAGCTCGAGGCGAAGATCATCGAGCTCGACAAGAACCGCAACAACGTGGTCCTGTCCCGCCGCGCCTGGCTGGAGCAGACCCAGAGCGAGGTCCGCCAGACCTTCCTCACCACCCTCCAGAAGGGCCAGGTGCGCTCCGGCGTCGTCTCCTCCATCGTCAACTTCGGTGCGTTCGTGGACCTGGGCGGCGTCGACGGTCTCGTCCACGTCTCGGAGCTGTCCTGGAAGCACATCGACCACCCCTCCGAGGTCGTCGAGGTCGGCCAGGAGGTCACGGTCGAGGTCCTGGACGTCGACATGGACCGCGAGCGCGTCTCCCTGTCGCTCAAGGCGACCCAGGAGGACCCGTGGCAGCAGTTCGCCCGGACCCACCAGATCGGTCAGGTCGTCCCGGGTAAGGTCACCAAGCTCGTGCCGTTCGGTGCGTTCGTCCGCGTGGACGAGGGCATCGAGGGTCTGGTCCACATCTCCGAGCTGGCCGAGCGCCACGTGGAGATCCCGGAGCAGGTCGTCCAGGTCAACGACGAGATCTTCGTCAAGGTCATCGACATCGACCTCGAGCGCCGCCGCATCAGCCTCTCGCTGAAGCAGGCCAACGAGTCCTTCGGTGCCGACCCGTCCGCGGTCGAGTTCGACCCGACCCTGTACGGCATGGCCGCGTCCTACGACGACCAGGGCAACTACATCTACCCCGAGGGCTTCGACCCCGAGGCCAACGACTGGCTCGAGGGCTACGAGAAGCAGCGCGAGGAGTGGGAGCGCCAGTACGCCGAGGCGCAGCAGCGCTTCGAGCAGCACCAGGCGCAGGTCATCAAGTCCCGGGAGGCCGACGAGCAGGCCGCTGCCGAGGCGGGCAACGCCGCCCCGGCTCCGGGCGGGCAGGCGGCCGGCGGCGGTTCGTACTCCTCGGAGTCGGCCGACAACTCCGGCGCCCTGGCCTCGGACGAGGCGCTGGCCGCGCTCCGCGAGAAGCTGGCCGGCGGCCAGAGCTGACCAGCCGCCGCTAGTCGGCACCAGCTGAGCAGGTAAGGCCCGCTCCCCCTGGGGAGCGGGCCTTACGCATGCCCGTGGCGCCGCACGCTGACCGAAACGGAGTCCACGGTCACGCCCCGGGCGCCGTCGATCCTGATGCCCTCCTTGGCGCCGTGGACCGTGATCCCCCTGACGGTCCAGTACGAGGCGCCGTTCAGCCGCAGCCCATAGCCGCCGCTCGCGGTGAGGACCGCCTTCGAGGAGCCGGTGAGGGTGATCCGCGAGCCGGAGGTGCCGGAGGCGGTGATCTCGAAGCTGCCGTGGTACCTGCCGTCGGCGAGCCGGATCGTATCGCCGGGCCGGGCCCCGGCGAGGGCTTCCCTGAGCCCGTCCGTGTCATCGACGGAGATCGGGACGGCGGTGGCGGCGGGGGCCTCCCGCCCGGTCATGCCCGCCGCCATCAGCCCGCCGGTGGCGATCAGTCCGGTGGCGATGGCGGTGAGGAGGGTGCGTAATCGGGTGGGAGTGCGGCCGGGGGAGTGCATGGGAGACTGCCTTCCTGTGCCGTGGCCAGAGGTGAACACGCTGGGTTCTGGTCAGTGAACGCCCGATGACATGATGAACCGCTGACGGCTGGCGAAGATAGGTGTGCCGCATATGCGCGTCAACCCCGCGACGTGCGCCGACGTCGAGATCGGGCCGCCTTCCGTCCGCCCCGGTGGGCCGTTGGGAACGCCGCCCAAGTGGGCCCCTCGGAGACGGGGTTCGGGGCCGCTCGGCCATCGAGGATCCCGCCCGGGGAATGCCCCCGCCCCCGTTCGGTGTTCTTGCGAGCGAACACGAGGAGGAGCGGTCACAGTGCATGATCCGCAGGAGTTGTACGCATGGGAACCGAGCGGGCTGGCGGAGGTCGACGCGATAGCCTCGCGGGACTCGGCCGGGCTGGTGCTGCTGTACCACTTCGACGGCTATATCGACGCCGGCGAGACCGGGGACCAGATCGTGGAGCGGCTGCTCGACGGCCTGCCGCGCAAGGTGGTCGCGCGTTTCGACCATGACCGGCTGGTCGACTACCGGGCCCGTCGGCCCCTGCTGACCTTCCAGCGCGACCGGTGGACGGCCTACGAGACCCCGAAGATCGAGCTGCATCTGGTGCGCGACGCGACCGCGGCTCCGTTCCTGCTGCTCACCGGGCCGGAGCCGGATGTGGAGTGGGAGCGGTTCGCGGCGGCGGTGCGCCAGATGGTCGAGCGGCTGGGCGTGCGGCTCGCGGTGAACTTCCACGGCATCCCGATGGGCGTGCCGCACACCCGGCCGGTCGGCATCACCCCGCACGGCAATCGCACCGATCTGATGCCCGGTCATCGGGGCTACTTCGACGAGGCCCAAGTGCCCGGCAGCGCCGAATCCCTGATCGAGTACCGGCTCGCCGAGGCGGGTCGCGATGTGCTCGGCGTCGCCGCGCATGTGCCGCACTATCTGGCCCGGTCGGCCTATCCGGACGCGGCGCTCACCGCGCTGGAGGCCATCACGGCGGCCACCGGTCTGGTGCTGCCGGGGCCGACGCACGCCTTGCGCAACGAGGCCCTCAGGACGCAGGAGGAGATCGAGCGGCAGATCTCGGAGGGCGACGAGGAACTGGTCGCGCTCGTCCGGGGCCTCGAGCACCAGTACGACGCGGTGGCCGGGGCCGAGAGCCGCGGCAATCTGGTCGCGGAGCCGGCCGAGCTGCCCTCGGCGGATGAACTGGGCGCGGAGTTCGAACGGTTCCTCGCCGAGCGCGAGGGCGACGGCGGAGCCTGACCGATGACCCCACCGGCGCGCCGTATAGCGTGGGCCCCATGCTGAACCTGGGGCTCACGGGCGGAATCGGCGCGGGCAAGAGCGAGGTCTCACGGATCCTGACCTCATTGGGAGCGGTGCTGATCGACTCGGATCGGATCGCTCGCGAGGTGGTCGAGCCGGGCACGCCGGGACTGGCCGCCGTGGTCGCCGAGTTCGGCCCCGAGGTGCTGACCGCCGACGGCAGTCTGGACCGGCCCAGGCTCGGCGGGATCGTCTTCACCGACCCGGAGCGGCTGAGCGCGCTGAACGCGATCATCCACCCGCTGGTCCGGGACCGCTCCGCCGAACTCCAGGCGGCGGCCGCTGCTGATGCCGTGGTCGTCCATGACGTCCCTCTCCTGGCCGAGAACAAGCTGGCGCCGCTCTACGACCTGGTCATGGTCGTGGACGCCACGCCCGAGACCCAGCTGGACCGGCTGGTGCGGCTGCGCGGCATGGCCGAGGACGAGGCGCGGGCCCGGATGGAGGCGCAGGCCACCCGCGCGGAACGGCTGGCGATCGCCGATGTCGTGATCGACAACAATGGCCCGATCGAGGCGCTGGAGCCGCAGGTCAGAAAGGTCTGGGCGGACCTGGTGCAGCGGGCGGCCGCCACGGAGGGCTGAGCGGGGGCGCGGTGCGCGCGGAGCGTTACGGGGCTGAGCCGGGGCGGGGCGCGCCGAGCCGGGGCGCGGCGCGGAGCGTGCGGCGGCCCGTGGCGGGGAATGCGGCGTGCGGGGTGATTGTTGTGCACCCCGTAGCGAACGATCATCCGTGACGGTTCATCCCATCCCCTCACTCCATCCACCGCCTCACCACCGAGTACGTACCCGGGGAAGGAAACGGCTGTGCCCGAGCCCACGCCCGAGACCCACGTCATCGACTTCCGCGCCGCGGAGCACCTGCTCGCCGCCCGAGATCCACGGGGCGCCGTGAAGCTGCTCGACTCGGTCATCAGCGCCCACCCCGAGAACACGGCGGCCCGGCTGCTCCGGGCGCGCGCGTTCTTCGGCGCGGCCCAGCTGCGCTCGGCGGAGCTGGAGTTCCAGCTCGTCCTGGAGCGCGAGCCGGACAACGCGTTCGCGCACTTCGCCCTGGCCCGCACCCTGGAGCGGGCCAACCGCTCGGCCGAGGCCACCCGCCACTTCCGGCTGGCCGCGGCGCTCGATCCGCGCCCGGACTTCGTGGAGGCGGCCCGGTTCGACGAGAAGGGCGGCCGGGACGGCTAGGTCCTGTTCTTCGTGGATCAGCCCGCGGCGTCTGGTGCAGGGGGTACCTCCCAGCGGTAGCCGGGGGAGCATCGCAAGGCGGAAGATCGTCCTCGTACCGGGTCGTACTCGGGCGATCCCGACAACACGGCCGGGGGGCACCTCCCAGCGGTAGCTGGGGCGCCGTGCCAAGCGTCGCGGGCCCGCGAAGATCCGCCGGACAGGGCCTGGACGGGGCGGGCTGAGCCGCGGTGCTCGCCGGGGCCCGCATGTGGCCGTACGCGACGGTGCGCGGCGCCCGTGTCCCCGTGCCCTGCGTCCCCGGTCAGCCCCAGAGGGCGAAGCCGCCGAGGACCACCGCGCCCAGCAGCACCACCCCGCCGAGCCCGAGCGCCACTCCGCGCTGACGGGCGATGTCGTACGGGTCGGCATCCGGTCCCCGCCGCGCCTCCCGCCGCCCGTACGGCTCTCCGGTCCCGGAGAGCATCAGTCCGAGCGCACAGAGCGCGATGCCGATCGCCAGCACCCCCATGACGGCCCCCTGTCGCGGCAGGTACTTAGCAGGTACTGGGCAGTATCCCCCGGAACGCGGCGCTCCCCGCCGTCGATATCCCGTCACCGCCGGAGCGCATGCCCGCCTTACGGCGTCCACGCGCTCCAGGGCGGCGACGCCTCACGGCGCCCACGCTTCAGCGGCGATGCCCTTACGGAGCCCGTCGCCGCCCTTACGGAGCCCGTCGCCTCCCACGGCTCCGCCTGCGCTCGGCGATCGGCGCGTACGGCGGCACATCCCGGCCCGGCTGATAGTGCGGCCCCTGCCGGATGTGCCGGATGACCAGGACGAGGTCGATCAGCGTGACGACGGCGAGCGCCCCGCACGCCGCCGCCCACCCCGGTCGGCCCACGACCGCGAAGGCCACCGTGCCGCCGAGTGTCCAGAGCAGCCCCCACGTGGCCAGTCCCAGCCGCATCCGCAGCGGACTGCGCGCGTGGATCGGTTCATCGCCCGTTCGGATCAGCCGCATCGGCATGGCACCGTATCTCCCGTTTTCGGCTGCTTCCTTACGCTTTCCGCCCTCTCGAATCTACCGCCCGGGGGCGCCCACCGACACCTGAGATCATGTCGTGTGCATCCATACGGGACGGCATGGGACGAGGACAATGAGGAGCTGCCAGTGATCCGCCAGTCATGGGACGAAACGGCCGCCAAGCGGGCCCGGATCCGCGGCTGCCTGCTGGGCGGTGCGATCGGCGACGCCCTCGGCAATCCCATCGAGTTCCTCTCCCTGCGGTCGATCCGCGAGACCCACGGCGCCGCGGGCGTCACCACCCTCGTCCCGGACGGCAGCGGAGTCGTGGGCCGGGTCACCGATGACACCCAGATGACACTCTTCACGGCCGAGGGCCTGATACGGGCCCACGCCAGAACCTCGTCCAAGGGCCTCGAAGGGTCCGAGACCGCCGTCGTCCGCCATGCCTATCTGCGCTGGCTGGACACCCAGAACCACCCCGGGCCGCCGCCCGCCGAGGGCACCGGGGACCTGGTCCGCTCCGGCTGGCTGCGCACCCAGCCCTGGCT
>NZ_JAAAYH010000024.1:0-47681 GCF_018035285.1 Streptomyces sp. MK37H
TTTGCCCGCGCCGCCCGTGAACCGGTCGCGCAGCTTGCTGCCCAGGTCCCCGGCGCCACCCGCCACGTCCCTGACGAAGGCGAACAGCGGGTCCTTGCTGTTGCGGACCGACTCCGCGTAGTGGCTCGCGGACTCCCCGAACGAGTCGCTGACCGAGGTGTCCCTGTCCTCGTCGCGGCGCGGGTAGTGGCCGTCCATGAGCCGCTGGTAGTCGCGGGTCGCGGCCCACTTCTTGAGCTCGGCGGCGCGCACGGTGGTGAACGGATGGCTGCGCGGCAGCATGTTCATGATCTTGAGGACGGAGTCCCGCAGATCGCCGCTCGACTCGTACTCCTCCGCCTGTTCCAGGAAGGCGTCCACGTTCATCTCATGGAGGTGATGGCCGCCCGCGAGCTTCATCAGCCCGCGCATCGACGCCCGCAGATCCTGCCCGACCAGCAGCCCCGCCCGGTCCGCCGACAGCTCCGACTTGCGGAACCACTCCCGCAGCGCCGTGACCAGCGCCAGCACCGCCACATTGCCGAGCGGAATCCAGGCGACCTTCATGGCGAGGCTGGTGAGGAAGAGCAGTATCGTCCGGTAGACCGAGTGTCCCGACAGCGCATGGCCCACCTCATGGCCGATGACCGCCCGCATCTCCTCCTCGTCGAGCAGTTCGACCAGACCGGTGGAGATCACGATGATCGGTGCGTCCATGCCGATGCACATCGCGGTCGGCTGCGGGTTCTGGGTGACGTACATGGCCGGGACCCGCTCCAGGTCCAGGATGTAGCAGGCATCCCGCAGCATGTCGTGGAGATGGGTGAACTGCCGCTCGCTGACCCGCACCGAATCGGAGAGGTAGAGCAGCCGCAGGCTCCGCTCGGGCAGCAGACCGCTCATCGCCTTGAAGACGGTGTCGAAACCGGTCAGCTTGCGCAGCGCGACCAGCGCGGAGCGGTCCGCCGGATGTTCGTACGCCCGTGAGGAGATCCCGGGGAACCGCCGCCGCTCCCGGCTGGGCACATGCTCCCGGGCGTCTCCCGTCCCGTTTCCACCACCGGTCTCGTGGCTGTCGCTCATGTCGCCCCCTTGTTGATGGCCCGCTCGACGGGGCGCCCGGTCCGGGCCCTCGTCCGGCGGCCCCCAGCCTAGGCCCTGAGCGCCTGGGGGTTAGCGTGGAGACATGCCCGAAATGACTGGCCTCACCGAAGCCCTCGCCGCCACCTCACACAGCAACGACGGCCCGGGAGCGCTGCTGCGCATCGTCATCGTGGTCGGCGTGGTGGGCGCCGCCCTGCTCGCCTGGTTCCTGCTGCGTGGTTACAAGCAGGACTGAGCGGATACGAGCAGGACTGAGCGGATGCGAGCAGGACTGAGCGGATACGAGCAGGACTGATACGAGCGGGGCTGCCACCGGCAGGACGGACATCGGGACCGAAAACCGCCTCGCATACGATGTGGCCGACGTGTTGTGACGCCTAGACCCGGATAGGTACTGCCGCGATGACCGCTTTCAGCACCGCACATGCCGCCCTGACCACGCTCGCGTCCGAGGGCGGTGAGCACACCGACACCCACCCGAGCATCAGCCCCTTCATGACCGGCGGTGCGGCCCTGGTGATCCTCTTCCTGCTGCTGTGGATCACCACGCGCTTCAACCGGGACCGCTGACCTGGGCGATTGCCCCTATGGGCCCCGGCTCCGGGCCGGGCCCAGTAGGGTCTGCACGCATGGAAGAGCAGAAAGGGTCCGGCAAGCGGCGACTGGGTGTGATGGGCGGGACGTTCGACCCGATCCACCACGGCCACCTGGTCGCGGCGAGCGAGGTGGCCTCGCAGTTCCACCTCGACGAGGTGGTGTTCGTGCCGACCGGGCAGCCCTGGCAGAAGAGTCACAAGAAGGTCTCCCCGGCCGAGGACCGCTACCTGATGACGGTCATCGCGACCGCCTCGAACCCGCAATTCTCGGTCAGCCGTATCGACATCGACCGCGGCGGGCCCACCTACACCACCGATACGCTCCGGGAACTGCGCGCGCTCAACGGTGACGCCGATCTGTTCTTCATCACCGGGGCCGACGCACTCGCCCAGATCCTCACCTGGCGCGACGCCGAAGAGCTCTTCTCGCTGGCCCACTTCATCGGGGTGACCAGACCGGGGCACATACTGGCCGACCCGGGGCTTCCGGAGGGCGGGGTGTCGCTGGTGGAGGTCCCGGCTCTGGCGATCTCGTCATCGGACTGCCGGGCGCGGGTCGCTCATGGCGACCCCGTCTGGTACCTGGTGCCGGACGGCGTGGTGCGCTACATCGACAAGCGCGAGCTGTACCGGCACGACTGCTGAAGGGGTACCGGTGAACGACCGGCAGGATCCGTACGACCCGTACGCACAGGACCCGTATGGCCAGGAGCCGCAGATCTATGGCTATGACGCCTATGGGCGTCCGGTTTACCAGCCGCAGGCGGAACAGCAGCAGAGTTACGACCCGTACGCGCAGCAGCAGGCGCAGTACGGGGAGCAACAGCAGCAACACGACGGGTACGGGTACGACCCTTACGGCCAGCCGCAGCATCACCAGCCCCAGCAGCCCCAGCAGCAGCACACCCAGACGCAGAACTACGAGCCGTACGTTCAGCAGCAACAGCAACAGCAGCAGTACCAACAACAGCAGCAGTACCAACAACAGCCACCGCAGGGTTACGGCTACGGCTACCCACAGGCGGCCGCCGCCCCGACCGTCCCCCCGCAGCGCGAGGAGTCCAGCCCCGAGCCCAACCCCTACGAGGAGCTGAGCCCGGAGCAGCTGCGCCCCGGGGCCGAGGCGCCTCCGGCGGAGGAGCCCCGTTCTGCCGGGCCCCGGTCCCCGGAGCGGAAGCGCCCCGGGGGTGCCGATCAGGAGGAGTACCACACCGAGCAGTTCTCCTTCGTCGAGGAGCAGGACGAGGAATCCGACGACGTCATCGACTGGCTGAAGTTCGCCGAGACCCGTTCCGAGCGCCGTGACGAACGCCGCCGTAAGGGCCGCAACCGGCTTATCGCGCTCGTGGTGGTCCTGGTTCTCGCCGCGGCGGGCGGGGTCGGTTACCTCTGGTACGCGGGCAAGCTGCCGGGGCTGTCCGACGACGCCCAGGACCAGGCGGCCGCGGGCGGTCTGCAGAAGCGCGATGTGATCGTCGTCCATCTGCGCGAGACCAAGGGCGGCCGCACCTCCACGGCCCTGCTGGTGGACAACGAGACCACCAAGAAGGGCACCACCGTCCTGCTGCCGAACTCGCTGGCCGTCTCCACCGAGGACGGCGCCTCCACCACGCTCGGCAAGTCCGTGACCGACGAGGGTTCGGACTCCACCCGGGACTCCCTGAGCACCCTGCTGGGGTCGAGGATCCAGGGCACCTGGCGGCTGGACACGCCGTATCTGGAGAACCTCGTCGAGCTGGTCGGCGGGATCAGCCTCGACACCGACGCGACCGTCCCCAGCCCCGAGAAGGGCGAGGACCCCCTGGTCAAGCGGGGCAAGGACCAGATCGTGAGCGGCCAGGCGGCCGTGGCCTACGCCACCTACCGCGCGCCCGGCGAGGCACAGTCCAAGCAGCTCGCGCGGTTCGGGCAGGTCATGCACGCGGCGTTGAAGAAGCTCTCAAGCGACGAGAAGGGCGCCACCAGCACCGTGGAGTCGCTGGCCCAGATCCCCGACCCGTCGCTGTCCGAGCAGCAGCTGGGCGCGTCGCTGGCGAAGCTGGCCGGGCAGGCCAAGAGCGGTGCGTACGACACCGCGATGCTGCCGGTCCAGCCGGACGGGACGCTCAGCAGCCAGGCGACCGACCATGTGGTCAAGGACATCCTGGGCGGCACGGTCAAGAACTCCGACAAGAGCACCGCGCCCCGGGTCAGCGTGACCAACGCCGGAGGCCCCAAGGCCGCGTCGAGTGCCGCGCGGGTTGCCCTGGTCAACGGCGGCTTTACGGTCGTCACGGCCACCGAGGGCGGCGATGCGCAGCCGGCCTCGCGGGTGACCTATGCGGACGCCGCCCAGGCGGGCCAGGCCAAGGAGGTCGCCAAGACGCTCGGGCTGCCGGAGACGGCGGTGCGGAAGGGCAAGGGCGCGGCGAACGCGGACATCACGGTCCTCCTCGGCCCGGACTACGACGCCACGGGCTGAGTCGGCCCGGACTACGGCCGCCCGGCGTGACGGTGGGGCGTGAGACCCTGGGGGAGCCAGACCTTCGAGGTACCACCGACCGAAAGCCTTGCCTGTGACCGCCACGGACCGCTCCCTCGAGCTCATCAACGCCGCCGCCCAGGCGGCCGCCGACAAGCTCGCGCACGACATCATCGCGTACGACGTCAGCGACGTGCTCTCCATCACCGACGCCTTCCTGCTGGCCTCGGCGCCCAACGACCGCCAGGTCAAGTCGATCGTCGACGAGATCGAGGAGCGGCTGAACAAGGACCTGGGCGCCAAGCCGGTGCGTCGCGAGGGCGACCGCGAGGCCCGCTGGGTGCTGCTGGACTACGTGGACATCGTGGTGCACGTCCAGCACAGCGAGGAGCGGGTGTTCTATGCCCTGGAGCGGCTCTGGAAGGACTGCCCGCAGATGGAGCTCCCGGCCGACGCCGAGGCCACCCGCGGCAAGGCGCAGGAGTACGCGCAGGCGCAAGGCCCGGACGGCGGCGCGGGCGGTGAGCTGAGCTGAACGGCACCCAAGGCGCCCGTGGCCGCCGCATCGTCCTGTGGCGCCACGGCCAGACGGCCTGGAACATAGAACGCCGCTTCCAGGGCTCCCTGGACATCGAGCTCACCGACACCGGTGTCGCACAGGCCCACCGCGCGGCCCGGCTGCTGGCCGCCCTGAAGCCGGACGCGATCATCGCCTCCGATCTGAAGCGGGCGGCGGCCACGGCCGCCGAGCTGTCCGCCGTCACGGGTCTGTCGATCGCGCATGACCCGGGCCTGCGGGAGACCTATGCGGGCAAGTGGCAGGGGCTGACCCACGAGGAGATCATCGAGCGCTTCGGCGAGGAGTACGCGGCGTGGAAGCGCGGGGAGCCGATCCGGCGCGGCGGCGGTGAGCTGGAGACCGAGGTCGCCGACCGGGCAGCGCCGGTGGTGCTCGAGAGCGCCGACAAGCTGCCGGACGACGGCACGCTCGTGGTGGTCAGCCACGGCGGCACGATCCGCACCACCATCGGCCGGCTGCTCGGCCTGGAGCCCCGCACCTGGGAGGCGCTGGGCGGCCTGTCCAACTGCTGCTGGTCCGTTCTGGGCGAGGGTGCGCGGGGCTGGCGGCTCCTGGAGCACAACGCCGGATCGCTGCCCGAGCCGGTGCTCGGCGACGACGACTGAGCGGATTTCCTTTTCCGGCAGGTCACCGGCTATGCTCCTTCTCGTTCGAAGCGCTCAGGCGCGGAGAAGAGCGGGGCTATAGCTCAGTTGGTAGAGCGCCTGCATGGCATGCAGGAGGTCAGGAGTTCAATTCTCCTTAGCTCCACAGCACCAGGATCCCGTCTCCCTCACAGGGAGGCGGGATCGCTGCTTTCCGCACCGCTTCCGGCCCGTGTCTCCGCCGCGGCTCTTTCCTCCAGTAGTACGGAGAGTGGCTTGGCGTGCATCGTGCAGCCGATCAGCGGGTCGTGGAGGAGGCGCACCCGCCGCACATGGTCGCGGCTCTCCTCGTCGCAGGGCGTGTAGACCACGATCCGGGTCTCCGGTGCCCCGCTGACCTGCATCGAGGTCGAGGTCAGCCGGATCTCGCCGACCGAGGCGTGCCGCACCACCTTGATCCGGGAGCCCGGCGGCGCCACGTCCCCGCTCTGCCACAGCCGGGCGAAGTCGTCGCTGGCCTCCAGCAGCCGGGCGATGAAGTCCTCCCAGGCGGGCTCGCCCACATGGCGTCCGTACCCGCCGCGCAGCGTGGCCACCAGGAGCGGCAGCTCCTCGTCGAGGTTCACATAGGGGGCACAGCAGCGGCGGGCCACGAACAGCTGCCACAGGGCGTTCCGCTCGGAGGCGGCGGAGAGCAGCATCTCCGGGAACAGGCCGCCGTACGCGGCATTGGCGGCCAGGACGTCGTAGCGGGCGTTGTAGACCACCGCGGGGAGCGGGTCGAGCGCGTCGATGATGCCCTGCACCTCCGGGCTCACGCTGCGTGGATCGCGCTCCCGGCCGGGCACATACGGCACCTCGGCCAGGTGGTAGAGGTGCTCACGCTCGGTCTGGTCGAGCCGCAGCGTGCGCGCGACCGCGTCCAGCACCTGCACGCTGGCGTTGATCGGGCGGCCCTGCTCCAGCCAGGTGTACCAGGTCACGCCGACGCCGGAGAGCTGGGCGACCTCCTCGCGGCGCAGCCCCGGGGTGCGGCGCCGCAGGCCGGGCGCCATGCCCACGTCGGCGGGGGTCACCCGGGCACGGCGGCTGCGCAGGAAGGCGGCCAGCTCGGGCCTTCTGCGCCGAGTGTTCGCGGTCATCGTCGCTCTCCCCATCCCCCGTGCCGTCGGGCCGCACGGTCGGTCCCCCCTTGAGCCGTACGGTCCCCCCGCCGAGCCGTACGGTCCCATGCTCCCGGGGGTGGCGGGCGGCTGCCAGGTGCTGCCACTACCAGCATCGGCGGGCTCTCGTTACCCGTATCCGCCCGGCCACAGGCTCGGCCCATGAAACACACCACCCCGACCACCCTTCCTCCGACGGGGGACCTCGGTGGATCCAGTAAAGGCGAGGCCACTGACAACGGGGTCAATGGCCGCTCGGCCGCCGGCCACCGGGCCGCGCGGCGCCCTGCCTCCCGGCGCCCTGCCTCCCGACGCCCTGCCTCCCGACGCCCTGCCTCCCGACGCCCTCCGCGCCCCGGCTGGCTGCTCGCGATCGTCCTCACCGGCCAGCTGATGGCCGTCCTCGACGTCTTCATCGTCAACATCGCCGCCCCGACCGTCCGCGCCGATCTGCACGCCTCCGGCGCCGGGCTGCAGCTCGTCATCGCGGGCTACACCATCTCCTACGCCGTGCTGCTGATCACCGGGGCGCGGCTGGGCGCCCTGATCGGCCACCGGCGGATGTTCCTGACCGGGCTCGCGGTCTTCACCGGCGCCTCGCTGGCCTGCGGCCTCGCCGCCACCACCGGACAGCTGATCGCCTTCCGGTTCGTCCAGGGCGCGGGTGCCGCGCTGATGCTGCCGCAGGTGCTGAGCCTGATCCAGCGGACGTTCACGGGCGGTTCGCGGGCACGGGCGCTGGGCGCGTACTCCGCGGTGCTGGCCTCCGGCGCCGCCGGAGGCCAGATCCTGGGCGGGGTGCTCGTCGAGGCGGATCTGCTCGGCTCCGGCTGGCGCCCGGTCTTCCTGGTGAACGTGCCGATCGGGCTCGCGCTGCTGGCCCTCGGCCCGCGGCTGCTGCACGACCCGGCCGATCCGCCGCGCCTTGCCGGGGCCCCGCGCCCTGCCGAGGCCCCGCGCCCTGCCGATGCTCCGCGCCCTCGCGGGGAGGGCACGGCCGTCCGCCGGAGCGGCCTGGACCTGCCCGGTCTGGTGCTGCTCGCGGCGGCCGTGCTGCTGTTCACGGTGCCTCTGGTGCTCGGGCAGGAGCGGGGCTGGCCGCTGTGGTGCTGGATCACGCTGGGGCTGAGCGCGGCCCTGGTGGCGCTCTTCGCCGCGTACGAGGCCCGGCTGGCCCGGCGCGGCGGTACGCCGCTGATCTCCCCCAGGGTGGCGCGGGCGCCGGGGATACCGCTCGCGGTGATCCGTATCGCACTGGGGATGGCGGCCAACGCGGGGTTCCTGTTCGCCCTGACCCTGCATGTGCAGGGCGGGCTCGGCTACGGCCCGCTGCGGGCGGGGCTGACGTTCGTCCCCACGGCGGTCGCGTTCGGCGTCGTGGGCCTCAACTGGCAGCGGCTGCCCGCTCGCTGGCACGCCGCCACCGTCCCGGGCGGATTCCTGCTGGCGGCCGTCTCGTTCGCCGGGGCGGGTCTGGCCCTGCGCGACGGCACGGACGGCGGCCCATGGCTCCTCGTCGCCCTTACGGCATCCGGCGCGGGGCTCTCGTTCGCCTACAGTCCCCTGCTCACGCGGACGTTGGCGACCGTAAGGCAGCAGGACGCGGCGGACGCCAGCGGGGTGCTGGTGACAGCGGCTCAACTCGGCCTGCTCACCGGCGTCGCGGTCTTCGGGGCGGTGTTCCTGGGCGCGGCGGACGATACGGTGCCCAGTGCGGGTGCCTCCGCGGACGCCCTGTGGGTGACCTGCGTCGCCTTGGCCGGGGCCGCGCTGTGCGGAGCGCTGATGAGTCTGGTGAGACGAGTGGGGCATCTCCGCTGACCTGCGCGTCGTCCCGTGGCAGAATCGGACGGCCGGAGGGGGATGGGGCCGACACGTCCGATGGGGAGGGCAGGTGGGATGCGGACCAGCATCCTCGATGCGATCGAGGACCCGTCCCGCAGGGCACGAGCGGGCATCGTGTGCCCGTCCTGCGGCTCCGGACACGTGGCACAGGTTCTCGGTGACAACGGCGGTGTTTCCTACGTGTGTACGGCCTGCGGCCATAGCTGGAGCTGAGTGAGATGGGAGCCCACAGCCGGAAGTGCGACTGGTGCGGCACCGGTACACCGATCGTCCGCGACATGGAGCCGCTCAACTCCGACTACCAGTACTGGTGTGCGGAGTGCGCGCGGGCGCTGATCATCAGGGGCGATCCCATCGAGACCTACCGCGAGCTCGAAGGGGAGCCGATCTACGGTCGGCTCCTCGATGAGCACTGCACGCTGAAGCGTTTCTATTCGTTCGCGACGGCGTAACGGGGATCTGCTCCGGCCTCCGGCTCATCGATTTGGCGGAAGGCCGGGGCGTCCGTGTAATGTAGGCGTCGCCGCCGGGGAAACCGGGCGGGGCAAGACCTGGGGCTATAGCTCAGTTGGTAGAGCGCCTGCATGGCATGCAGGAGGTCAGGAGTTCAATTCTCCTTAGCTCCACATCAAGGAGGCGGGTCGTCCGTAAGGGCGGCCCGCCTTTCGTGTCGCGTGAGGAGGGTCACCACCTCCGTGCGGTCCGTCTGCCCCCTGCGGTAACCTGGCCCCATGCGTGCCGTACGCCTTCTGCTTAGCGGGCCGCGCTGATCAGTGCCGACCGAGTACAGCTCCGGTCGACATCAGCGCGGCGTCCCCTCCTGTGCGAGGGGTCTTTTTGTTTCGGAAGCAGGGATCCGCTGCGTTGCCGCAGGCAGAGACGACCGATGGAGCTTTGAGGACCATGAGCGAGACCAACGCCGCGGCCGAGGTGGCCGCGCCGCACCGCTACACGGCCGCCCTGGCGGCCGACATCGAAGCCCGCTGGCAGGACTTCTGGGACGCGCACGGCACGTATGAGGCGCCCAACCCGAGCGGCGACCTGGCCGGTGACGCCGAGGCCGCCGCCCGGCCCAAGAAGTTCGTCATGGACATGTTCCCGTACCCCTCGGGTGCGGGGCTGCATGTGGGCCATCCGCTGGGCTACATCGCCACCGATGTGTACGCCCGCTACCACCGCATGACGGGCCACAACGTCCTGCACACCCTGGGCTTCGACGCCTTCGGCCTGCCCGCCGAGCAGTACGCGGTGCAGACCGGCACCCACCCGCGGGTCAGCACCGAGGCCAACATCGAGAACATGCGGCGGCAGCTGCGCCGGCTGGGCCTGGGCCACGACCAGCGCCGCTCGTTCGCGACGATCGACCCGGACTACTACAAGTGGACCCAGTGGATCTTCCTGCAGATCTTCAACTCCTGGTACGACCCGGAGGCGAAGACGGCGCGCCCCATCGACACCCTGGTCCAGCAGTTCGCCTCCGGTGAGCGCCCGACCCCCGACGGCCGCCCCTGGGCCGAGCTGACCGAGTCCGAGCGCGCCGACATCCTGGGCGACTACCGCCTGGCCTACGCCTCGGACGCGCCCGTCAACTGGTGCCCCGGCCTGGGCACCGTGCTGGCCAACGAGGAGGTCACCGCGGACGGCCGCTCCGAGCGCGGCAACTTCCCGGTCTTCAAGGCCAAGCTGCGCCAGTGGAACATGCGCATCACCGCCTACGCCGACCGGCTGCTGGACGACCTGGACGAGCTGGACTGGCCCGAGGCCATCAAGCTGCAGCAGCGCAACTGGATCGGCCGCAGCGAGGGCGCCCGGGTCGACTTCCCGGTGGCCGAGCACCCCGACGCCAAGATCACGATCTTCACCACCCGCCAGGACACCCTGTTCGGCGCCACCTACATGGTCCTGGCGCCCGAGCACGGCCTGGTGGACGAGATCGTTCCGGCCGCCTGGCCCGAGGGCACCCACGACGTCTGGACCGGCGGCCACGCCACCCCGGCCCAGGCCGTCGACGCCTACCGCAAGCAGGCCGCGGCCAAGTCCGACGTCGAGCGGCAGGCCGAGGTCAAGGAGAAGACCGGCGTCTTCACCGGCGCGTACGCCGTAAACCCGGTCAGCGGTGAGCGGGTGCCGGTCTTCATCGCCGACTACGTCCTGACGGGCTACGGCACCGGCGCGATCATGGCCGTCCCGGCGCACGACAGCCGTGACTTCGCCTTCGCCCGCGCCTTCGAGCTGCCCATGCGCTGTGTCGTCGAGCCCTCGGACGATCGCGGCACCGACCCGTCCACCTGGGACGACGCCTTCGCATCGTACGACGCGAAGATCGTCAACTCGACGGGGGAGTCGGTATCGCTGGACGGGCTGGGCGTCGTCGAGGCCAAGGCGCGTATCACCGAGTGGCTGGAGTCCCGCTCCATCGGCCAGGGCACCGTCAACTACCGGCTGCGTGACTGGCTGTTCAGCCGCCAGCGCTACTGGGGCGAGCCCTTCCCGATCGTCTACGACGAGGAGGGTGTGGCCCACTCGCTGCCCGAGTCGATGCTGCCCCTGGAGCTGCCCGAGGTCGAGGACTACTCGCCGCGCACCTTCGACCCGGACGACTCCGACACCTCCCCGGAGACCCCGCTGTCCCGGAACGAGGAGTGGGTCAACGTGGTGCTGGACCTGGGCGACGGGCGTGGGCCGCGGCCGTTCCGCCGCGAGACCAACACCATGCCCAACTGGGCCGGCTCCTGCTGGTACGAGCTGCGCTACCTGGACCCGCACAACAGCGAGCGGCTGGTCGCCCCCGAGGCCGAGCGCTACTGGATGGGGCCGCGCGAGGGGCAGCCGCACGGCGGTGTCGACCTGTACGTGGGCGGCGCCGAGCACGCGGTGCTGCATCTGCTGTACGCCCGGTTCTGGTCCAAGGTACTGTTCGACCTGGGGCATGTCTCCTCGGTCGAGCCGTTCCACAAGCTGTACAACCAGGGCATGATCCAGGCGTATGTCTACCGGGACAGCCGCGGTATCGCCGTCCCGGCGGCCGAGGTCGAGGAGCGGGACGGGGCCTACTGGTACAACGGCGAGAAGGTCTCCCGACTGCTGGGCAAGATGGGCAAGTCCCTGAAGAACGCCGTCACGCCGGACGAGATCTGCGCCGAGTACGGGGCCGACACGCTGCGGCTGTACGAGATGGCCATGGGCCCGCTGGACGTCTCGCGGCCCTGGGACACCCGTGCGGTCGTCGGCCAGTACCGGCTGCTGCAGCGGCTGTGGCGCAATGTCGTCGACGAGGGCACCGGAGAGGTCACCGTCGTCGACACCGAGCCCGACGAGGCGACGCTGCGCGCCCTGCACAAGGCGATCGACGGCGTCCGGCAGGACATGGAGGGCCTGCGCTTCAACACCGCCATCGCCAAGATCACCGAGCTGAACAACCACGTCACCAAGGTGCGCGAGGTGCCCCGCTCGGTGGCCGAGGGGCTGGTGCTGCTGATCTCGCCGCTGGCCCCGCATGTCGCCGAGGAGCTGTGGCGCAGGCTGGGCCACTCCGGGTCGGTCGTTCACGAGTCCTTCCCGGTCGCCGATCCGGAGTACGTCGTGGACGAGACCGTCACCTGTGTGGTGCAGGTCAAGGGCAAGGTCAAGGCCCGGCTGGAGGTCGCGCCCTCGGTCTCGGACGAGGAGCTGGAGGCGCTGGCGGTGGGCGACCCGGCGGTCGTGGCGGCGCTGAACGGCGCCGGCATCCGTAAGGTCATCGTGCGGGCGCCGAAGCTGGTGAACATCGTTCCGGCCTGACCTGGGTCGTCTGTGCGGGCGGGTTGGGGGTTCGTCAGGAACCTCTGATCCGCCCGACGCGTTTACGCTGAGAGGACGACCGCCACCGTGCCGTGACCGCCGCCCCAAGGAGCGCCATGGAAGCCATCTGGATCCTGTTGACGCTTTTCGTCCTGATCATGCTGGCGGGGGTCTATGGGGCCGTTCGCGCGGTCAGGGCGGCCAAGCGCGGTATCGACCGTACGGTGCACCAGGCCCGCGTCACGGTGGAGGAGACCAGACTCCGGGCCCGGCAGCTCGCCCAGCCGGGCGCGGCCGGTGAGCTCGCCCAGCTGCGGCTCTCCCTGCGCGGGTCGATGCGCGCCACCGGGCAGGCGCTACAGGCGGCCGCCCCGCAAGACCGCTCACTGTCGGAGTCGTTGGGCCTGTTCCAGCGGCTGAGCGCCCATGCGCTGGACCTGGAAGCGGATCTGAAGCGGCTGGAGCAGGAGCCCGACAGGTCCCGGCTCGCCGCCCTGCTGCCCGAGATGCGGGAGCGTACGCAGCGGATCACCCACTCGGCCGATTCGCTGCGCTGGGCGGTGCAGGAGCGGACGCATCGGCTGGCGCACGACGATCTGGACTCGCTGGGCCGCGAGATCGAGATGGAGGCGGGGGCGCTGCGGCACTGGACGGCGGTGGAGCCCGACGAGCCGCTGGCGGCGCCCGAGGCGGGTTCACGACCTGGACCCGACGTGGGGGTGCGACCTGGGCCCGAGGCGGGGCAGAAGCCGGAGCCGCCCCGGCCGTCGCTCGGGGCGAGGCCGAATACGGAGCCTCAGGCGTGGCAGAAGCCCTGGCAGCAGTCTCCCCGTCCCGAGAACACGGCCTGAGACCCCGGAACCCCGAAACCCCGGAACGAACCCGGTCTGAGAACAGGATCTGAGTCACGTCTGAACAGGGCATGATCGGCAAGGCAATTGATCACCCGGTGGGGTCGCGCTGTCGGCAGGCGCCATCCCCCGATAACCTCCCAGTCATGTCCCGCCATGTCGCGATCGTGACCGATTCCACGGCTTACTTGCCGCAGGATGCGATGGAGCGGCACCGCATCACCGCCGTGCCGCTGACGGTGGTGCTCGGAGACCGGGCCCTGGAGGAGGGCACCGAGATCTCGGCCCGGTCCCTCGCGCAGGCGTTGCAGAAGCGGAAGCCGGTGACGACGTCCCGGCCCAGCCCGGAGATGTTCGCGGCCGCCTATCGGGCCGCCGCCGAGGAGGGTGCGAGGGGCATCGTCTCCCTGCATCTGTCGGCCGAGTTCTCCGGCACCTACGACGCGGCGGTGCTCGCGGCACAGGACGCGCCCGTTCCGGTGCGGGTGGTGGACAGCGGAATGGTCGCGATGGCGCTCGGCTTCTGCGCGCTGGCGGCGGCCGAGACGGCGGAGGGCGGCGGCACGCTGGACGAGGCCGTGGCGGCGGCGGAGAAGCGGGCCGACAGCACGGCGGCGTACTTCTACGTCGATACCCTCGACTATCTCCGGCGCGGCGGCCGCATCGGCGCGGCCCAGGCCCTGCTCGGCTCGGCGCTCGCGGTCAAACCGCTGCTCCAGCTCGACGAGGGGCGGATCGAGCTGCGGGAGAAGGTCCGCACCGCCTCGAAGGCCATCGCCCGGCTCGAGGAGATCGTGGTGGAGCGGGCCGGCCGGAGCCCGGTGGACATCGCGGTGCAGCACCTGGCGGCGGGCGAACGGGCGGCGGCGCTCGCGGAACGGCTGCGGGAGCGGGTGCCGGGGCTGGCGGAGCTGTATGTGAGCGAGGTGGGCGCGGTGATCGGGGCGCACACCGGGCCGGGGCTGCTGGGGGCGGTGGTCTCTCCGCGATAGCGGAGGGTGGGGGAGGCTCTTCACCCGGCGGGGTGACGGAGTTGTCCACAACGCGGGGGTTATCCCCGGAATTTGAGGCGGATCGGCGCGATCGGCCGTGTGTGTCTACCGTCAGGTGGCATGAGGTCACGATCACGCACAGTAACCACGGGTCCCGGGCGCGGCCGCCATCGCGACGGCGGGGCGGGCCGCCGTCCACGCCCGCCGTCGGGGGCGGGTCTGGTTGGTGCCGGAAGCCGCCACCGCAGCGCCCACCGCCAGACGTACCCCGCCGCGTCTTCACGCGCGAGCCGCGCGGCGGCGCTCTTCGCCACGGCCTCGTCGGCGCCCCCGGCGTCCCCGGTCGCGGTCGGGTCCACCGCCCTGGGCAGCAGGGACGGACCGAAGGGCATCGCGGGGTCGGCTGTGGCGGCGAAGGAGGTACGGCACGAGGAGCCGCCCGAGGACGGGCACGAGGAGCCCGAGGACGGGCACGAGGAGGGGTCCGAGGACGGGCACGAGGAGGGGCCTGAGAACGGGCACGAGGAGGGGCCTGAGAACGCGTCCGAGAACGCTCCGCTGCGCAGACGCGACCGGGCAGGGCTGGCCCTGCGCGAGCGGCTGCCGTTGTGGCTTCAGCTGCGCTGCGGTATGGAACTGAAGACGGTCGCCGCCCTGGCGGTCGCCCTGCTCACCGCGGCGGCCTTCGCGGCCTACCACTTCTGGACCGGCCGTCCCCAGACCGTGCGCGCCCCGGACCCGGAGCCCCCGCGCGCCGCGCCCTCCGAACCCGGCCCGACGCCGGGCGGGCAGCTGACCCCGTCCGGCGGCGGCCGGAAGGTCGTGGTGGATGTGACGGGCAAGGTCCGCCGCCCCGGCCTGCGGAAGCTGCCGCCCGGGTCGAGGGTCGCCGACGCACTGGAAGCGGCGGGCGGGGTACGGCCGGGCGCCGACCTGAGCGGGCTGAACCGCGCCCGCCCGCTGGTGGACGGGGAACAGATCGTGGTCGGCGCCCCCGCAGCAGGACCACCGGCGCCGGGCGCGGCGGTCAGTGGCTCGAACGCACCCAACGCACCCAACGCACCCAACGGGCCAAACGCACCGGCCGGACCGGGGGCGCCCGGTGGCTCGGTCAGCCTGAACTCCGCGACCGCCGAACAGCTCGACACCCTCCCGGGAGTCGGCCCCGTCCTGGCCCGGCACATCATCGACTACCGCACCCAGCACGGAGGTTTCCGCTCCATCGATGAACTCCGCGAGGTGAACGGCATCGGCGAGCGCCGGTTCGCCGACCTGCGCCCGCTGGTCCAGCCATGACGTCCGAGCGGCCCCCGCGCACCCGCGCCCCGGTCCATGCCGCGGCCGCTTCCCCACGCGGTGCGTCACACCCACGACAGGAGGGCCCACCCGACCTCCGCCTAGTACCCCCGGCCCTGGCCGCCTGGGCAGCCGCAGCGCTAGCCCTGGACGCACCACCCCTAGCGGTGGCCCTCGCCTGCACAGCAGCCACCCTCTTAGCGGCGACCCTGCTCATCCGGACCCGCCGACGAGCCCCGACATCGGACGGCCGGCGCCACGGCCCACCCCGCCCCCGACACGGACCGGACGCGCCCTCGCCGGCACCGCCTTGCGATGGCGGGGGCACGCCCGAGCCCCGCGAGGAAGGCAACAACGTGCCGGGGGAGCAAGCCGCTTCGCCGCCGCGCACCGTAGCGCGGCGTGGAGGGCGTGCGGCAGGGGCGGTCGCCGGACGTTCGCCCGGTGCCGTACCCGCGGCCCGCAGGCGGCTGGGCCCAGGCGACAGCCGCAACCTGCCGAGGCAGCAAGCCACTTCACCGCCACGCGCTGTCGCCTGGCGTGGGCGCCGTATGGCAGGAGCGATCGCCGCATTGCTGTTGTGCGGGGCCGCCGCGGGGGCTGTTGCCGGGCTGCACGGGGCGGACGTACGCCGTGGCCCCGTCCCCGCCCTTGCCCGGGAGTACGCCGAGGCCACCGCCGAGGTGACGGTCACGGGGGACCCACGGCTCACCCGGCCACGGGTGCGGGGCGCGGCGCTCGCGCCCGCGTCCGTGGTCCTGGAGGCGGAGGCCGATCGGGTCACCGGCCCCGACGGCACCACGACCACCGCCCGCACCCCCGTCCTGGTCACGGTCCACCCGAGGTCCGGCAAGGAGCGGACGGCCTGGCTCGGGCTGCTGCCGTCCACACGTCTGCGCGTCCACGGCCGCTTGGCGCCGCCGCTGCGCGACGGGGACCGCATCGCGGCCGTAGTGCGGGCAAGCGGCGGGCCCCCGAAGGTCACGGGCCCGCCCAGCGCGGTCCAGCGGCTGGCCGGGCGGCTGCGCGCCGGGCTGCGCACCGCGACCGACGGGCTCTCCCCGGACGCACGGGCGCTGCTCCCGGCGCTGGTCGTGGGGGACACCTCACGGGTGCCGCCCGAGCTGGACGAGGCGTTCCGGGCCACGGACATGCTGCACCTCATGGCCGTCTCCGGCAGCAATCTGACGCTGGTGCTCGCACTGCTCACGGGCCCGCCCCAGCTGGCCGGGCGGGCCGAGCGGCGCGGTCTCGCGGGCGCGCTCGGCATCCGGCTGCGCACCACCGCCCTCCTCGGTGGCGGGCTCACGCTCGCCTTCGTCATCGTCTGCAGACCCGAGCCCAGTGTGCTGCGCGCCGCCGCCTGCGGGCTGATCACCCTGCTCGCCCTCGGCACCGGCCGCCGCCGCTCCCTGCTCCCGGCCCTGGCCGCCGCCGTCCTCGCGCTGGTGCTCTACGACCCCTGGCTGGCCCGGAGCTACGGCTTCCTGCTGTCCGTACTGGCCACCGGCGCCCTGCTCACCATCGCGCCGGGATGGAGCGCGGCCCTCCAGCGCCGTGGCGTACCGCCCCGGGCGGCCGAGGCGCTGGCGGCCGCCGCCGCGGCCCAGGCGGTCTGCGCACCGGTCGTCGTGGTGATGGCCGCGCGAGTGAGCCTGGTGGCGATCCCCTGCAACCTCATCGCCGAGGTGGCGGTAGCCCCCGCCACCGCCCTCGGCTTCGCCGCGCTCGCGGCAGCCGCCGTCGCACCGCCGCTCGCCCAGTGGATCGCCTGGCCGGCGGGCTGGCCCGCCGAGTGGATCGCCCAGGTGGCCCGCACCGGCGCGGCGCTGCCCGGGGCCGAGGCGGACTGGCCGGACGGCTGGACCGGCGCGCTCCTGCTCGCCGCCGTGACCCTGGCCGTGGTCCTCGCGGGCCGCCGACTGCTGCGCCACCGCCTGCTGTGCGCCGTATGCGCGCTGCTGGTGCTGCTGGCCGTCGTACGTCCGGCACCTCTGGCCCGGGTCATCACCGGCTGGCCACCGCCCGGTTGGCGGATGGTGGCGTGCGATGTCGGACAAGGCGACGCCCTGGTCCTGGCCGCGGGCCCCGGCACGGCCGTCGTCGTGGACACCGGCCCCGAGCCACGAGCCGTCGACCGCTGCCTGCGCTCCCTGGGCATCGTCCGGATCCCGCTCCTGATCCTGACCCACTTCCACGCCGACCATGTGGCCGGGCTGACCGGTGCGTTACGCGGCCGTGCGGTCGGCGCGATCGAGACCACCGCCCTGGAAGAACCACCAGGTCAGGCCGAGTCCGTACGCCGCACAGCCCGGTCGGCGCATATCCCGGTCATCCCGGCGCGGCCAGGGGAACGACGACGCTTCGGCCCGCTGTCCTGGCAGGTCCTCTGGCCCGCCCAGCCACCCGCCCCGGCCGCGACCGAGGGCCCGAACGACGCAAGCGTCACCCTCCTCGTCCGCACGGCAGGGCTGACCCTGCTCCTCCTGGGCGACCTCGAACCCCCCGCCCAGCAAGCCCTGCTGACGACACACCCGGCCCTCTCCGAGATCGACGTTCTCAAGGTCGCCCACCATGGCTCGGCCTACCAAGATCCACAGCTGCTCCGACACCTCAGCCCCCGCCTGGCCCTGATCTCCTGCGGCGCCGACAACCCCTACGGCCACCCCTCGCCCCGCACCATCGCCTCCCTACGCGCCCAGGGCGCCGCCGTACTGCGAACCGACATCGACGGCCCCATCGCGGTCACGCGCGACCGGGGCCTGCGCGCGGTCCTCGGAGGCCCCGGCGGGGCTGCGCAGCGGTCCGCCTGAAACACCCCAACTACCGATCAATGCAGGCGGGTTGTACCTTTGAGCCTGTCACCACGGACAGGGCGTGGTTCCTCACCGCCGCCAGGTTGGCCTGCCTCGAAGGGGGAGGGACGGGCCTACCGCAGAGGGCGGTGGGTTGAACCCCTTGGAGGTGGTGATGGTGGTCGGCTTCTTCAGGTCGTCCGTCACAAAAGAAAAGAGGTGGCGCGGCAGTCTCGTGGAGCGCTTCGCGGTGTCCCTGGTGGCGCGAGCCGTCTGGGCAGCGATCGTTGAGGCTCTACGTCACGACTAGGCGGTTTCGGCCGCGAGTAGGGCGCCAGAGGTCTTCCCTTCGACCCTGGCGCCTCACTCATGCTCCCTGGCGCGCGTCAGTGGTGGTGGCCGTGTCGGCCGAGGGTCTCCACGGGGGTCGCGCCCGGGCGGGTCCACTGCGGTACGGGGCGGCTGGTCGGGCCCCAGGTGGCGTTCCCGTCCGCGTCCGAGCGCCAGGACCAGCACGGGCCGCGCCCCTCGGGCCAGCCCTCGGGGTTGTCCTCCCACGCCTCGCCGCGGCCGTAGGGCGTCATGTCGAGCAGGCCGAGGGACCCGTTGACCCGCTCATTGCCACGGCCCGTCGTGGAGTAGGTGAGGAACACGCGGTCGCCGTCGCGCAGGTAGCAGGTGAGATAACCCATGCTGCCGCCGGCCGGCCCGTCCACGCCGCGCACCGAGTACCAGGGCTGGGTGTAGCCCATGAACTCGACGTAGGAGGCCACCTCGTCCCAGCGGCCCGTGGTCAGGACGGCGAACGAGACACCGCGCGCGTTGAGGTAGTCCGCTTCCTTCAGGTGCCAGGCCGTTGTGGTGCAGCCCTCGCACTGCCCCTGGTGCGGCGCGCCGTCGTACCACATGTGCTTGTAGACCACGAGCTCGTCGCGGCCCTGGAACAGGTCCAGGAACGGAACCGGGCCGTCGGGGCCGACGACCTCGACCGTTCCGTCGAACTCCACCATCGGCAGCCGGCGGCGGGCCGCCGCGATGGCGTCGCCCTCGCGGGTGTGGGCCTTCTCGCGGACCAGCAGCTCATCACGGGCGGCCTGCCAGGTGGCCAGGTCGACCACGGGCGGGCGGCCGGGCAGTGCGGTGGTCGGGTCGTCCGGTGTGGCCGTCATGGTGTCCTCCGTGGTGTCTCGTACCGGGCAGCGTCGTACGGCGTGCTACGACGGTCACCAGAAGAGACTCCCGGCCCGGCCGGAACTCATCGCGGCAGGGAGCGCCCCGCCCTCAGACCCGGTCCAGGGGGCGGTGGGGTTCGGCGGGGAGCTCGGCTTGGATCAGGTCGCCCGGGTGGACGGTGCCGCCCTCCCGCACGATGCTCATGATGCCGGCCTTGCGGATGATGTTTCCGGCCTCGTCGCGGCCGACGACCTGCTTCAGGAGGCCGTTCTGGAAGCGGTCGATCTGCAGGCAGGGATTGCGGAGGCCGGTGACCTCCAGCACTGCCTCGTCGCCGATGCGCAGCAGGGTGCCGGCCGGGAGGGCGAGGAGGTCGATGCCGCGGGTGGTGATGTTTTCGCCCAGGTCGCCGGGGAGGACCTGGAAGCCCTCCGCACCGACCTCCGCGAAGAGTTCTTCGTGGATGAGGTGGACCTGGCGCAGGTTCGGCTGGGTGGGGTCCTGGGCGACGCGGGAGCGGTGTTTGACGGTTACGCCGGCGTGGACGTCGCCCTCGACGCCGAGGCCGGTGAGCAGGGTGATGCTGTCCCGGTTCGGCTTGGTGAACGAGTAGTCGCCATTGCTGCTGACTGCCGTCACAGTCCCGCTCATCCTCGGAGTCCCCCTCTTCCGTGACCACGGTTGGTCATGAGCCTAGTCTCGGACGCTATTCGGCCTCCAGCCAGCCGTCGTACTCATCCGCGAGCGCGTCCAGCGCCGTCGGGTCCAGCCCGCCGGGCGGGTCCTCGATCACCACCAGCCACTGGGCGTCCTCGGCGTCGTCCTCGCCCGCCAGGGCGTCCCGCACCAGCTGGGGCTCCTGGGCGATGCCGAAGCGCTCGGGGAGGGCCTCGGCCACCTCCTCCGCCGCGTCGCGGTCGGGGAGCACCAGGATGTGCCGGGCGTGCCGGGCACCGGTCGGTCCTTCATCGATCACCGGAACATTGTCGGACATCCGGACGGCGGGACTGTCGGTGGTCCGTGGGATGCTGGACCGCGATGGCCAGGAAGACGACGACCGACGATCCACTCGCCCCGGTGACCCTCGCCGTGGGCCAGGAGGAGTTGCTGCTCGACCGCGCCGTGCAGCAGGTGGTGGCGGCCGCGCGCGCGGCCGATCCCGACACCGATGTGCGCGACCTCATGCCCGACGCGCTCCAGCCCGGCACCCTCGCCGAGCTGACCAGCCCCTCGCTCTTCGCGGAGCGCAAGGTCGTGGTGGTGCGCAACGCACAGGATCTGTCGGCCGACACGGTCAAGGACGTGAAGGGCTACCTCGGCACCCCCGCCGAGGAGATCACCCTGGTGCTGCTGCACGCGGGCGGGGCCAAGGGCAAGGGGCTGCTCGACGCCGCCCGTAAGGCCGGGGCGCGCGAGGTCGCCTGCCCCAAGATGACCAAGCCCGCCGACCGGCTGGCGTTCGTACGGTCGGAGTTCCGCGCCACCGGCCGGTCCGCCACACCCGAGGCATGCCAGGCCCTGGTCGACGCCATCGGGAGCGATCTGCGGGAGCTGGCCAGCGCGGTCTCCCAGCTCGTGGCCGATGTCGAGAGCACGATCGACGAGGCCGTCGTCGCCCGCTACTACACCGGCCGTGCCGAGGCGTCCAGCTTCACCGTCGCCGACCGCGCCGTCGAGGGCCGCGCGGCTGAGGCGCTGGAGGCCCTGCGCTGGGCCGTCTCCACCGGGGTGCCGCCGGTGCTGATCACCAGCGCCCTGGCCCAGGGCGTCCGCTCCATCGGCAAGCTGGCCTCCGCGCCGCGCGGCGCCCGCCCCGGCGACCTCGCCCGTGAGCTGGGCATGCCGCCGTGGAAGATCGACCGGGTGCGGCAGCAGATGCGCGGCTGGTCGGCGGACGGAGTGGCGATCGCGCTGCGCGCCGTCGCCGAGGCCGACGCGGGGGTCAAGGGCGGCGGAGACGATCCGGAGTACGCCCTGGAGAAGGCCGTCGTCACGATCGCCCGCGCCGCCCGGGCGGGCCGCCGCTAGGTCCTGTCCGGCGGATCTTCGTGGATCAGCCCGCGGCGTCTGGTGCAGGGGGCACCTCCCAGCGGTAGCTGGGGGCGGCCGTGCCAGGGCGGCGAGCGGGGCAAACCTTGGCTGACGCGGCACTAGCCGCCAGCCGGGCCCCGGGGTAGGGGCACGTTTCGTTCCGAGCACGTTTCGTTCGCCGCCCCGCCTCGCCCTCACTGGGGCTGCGCCCCGGGCCCCGTTGGGGCTGCGCCCTCCGAGCCGGAAACGCGGGGCTCGGCCCCGCGCGTCGGCTGGGCGTCCGGTCCGTTGCGCGTCCGGCCTGGCGTGGGTTGGCTCCGTGTGTGTCCGGCCCGAGCGGTGGCCCGCGGCCCGGGCCCGTGATTACTCCTTCATCTTCTCCAGCGTCGCCTTCGCGCTCTTCTTGAGCATCTCGGTGGCCTCTTCCGGGGTCTTGGCCGAGGCGCTGGACGAGGTCGACACATACTCCGACCAGGTCGACTGATACGTCATCCAGCCGTCCCGCACGGCGAGGATCACATAGGCGCCGGTGTTGGAGGTGCTGCTCTTGCTCTCCTGCCTCACCACATACGCCTCTTCGCCCAGCCCCCTGACCGGGCTCACCTCATAGCTGTAGGTGGACGTCTTCTGGTCCTCGTACGACCGGTACTGGGCCTCGAACTCGGGGCCGGGGTCGGTCTTCTTGTGCAGCGACGCCGTTGTGTAGAGCCACACCGAGGAGTAGTCGCTGGTGCTCGCGCCGCTCGGCTCGAAGTCGATGTTGCAGGTCATCGAGTCCAGCGCGGGGCTCTCGGAGCTGCTGTGCCGGGGGTTCGACGACGAGCCGCTCTTCTGCTCGTACCCGGAGTCCTCGAAGGCCTGGGAGTCCGTCGAGCCGCACAGATTGGTCATATAGCGGTAGCCCGCGAGATCGGCCTCCGCCTCGTTCCCGTCGAAGCCTCCCGTGGCGAACAGCACCCCGGCCCAGACCGCCGAGGCGACGACGGCCCCGCTAAGACCCCACAGCCAGCCCTTGCCGCCGCCCCCGGCCCCGGGGCCCATGGGAGGCATCCCGGGAGGCGTGCCCGGCGTGCCCATCGGGCCGTAGCCGCCGCCCAGGGGGACGGACGGCATCGTCGGCTGGGCGTACGGATTGTGCTGGGGCGGCTGGGCCTGGGGCGGCACCTGCCCGTACGGGCCGGGCGGCGTGCTCTGCGGCAGGCTCGGCGCCGGGCTTTGCCCCGGCCCCTGAGGCGCGCTCTGCGCCGGGCTCTGCTGAGGCGGTTGGGGCGGCTGTGGCGGCCCGTACGGATTGGGTGTTTCCCCCGGTATCGACATGACGTGAACATACCCGAATTAAGCGCGAAAACCCCGCGCTGTCCTGGGGAAAGGACAGGCGCGGGGCCTTCGTATCCATCAAGTGCGCCGCACCCGCGTGGCGAACGCAGGCCGCGTGCGGCGCGGTGCCGCTGAAGGGGCTGAAGAGGCTCTCGGCTGCCGGTCGGAGCGGGTGAGAGGGACCGCTGTGCCCAAACCGGCTGGAGACCAGCCCCGGAAGGCGTCAGCCTTCGAGGTCAGCCCCGGAAGGCGTCAGCCCTGGAGGCTGGAGACCTGCTGGGCGAGCGCCGACTTCTTGTTGGCGGCGTTGTTCTTGTGCAGAACGCCCTTGCTGACGGCCTTGTCGAGCTTGCGCGCGGCGATGCGGATGGCTTCGGTGGCCTTCTCGGCGTCACCGGCGGCCACGGCCTCGCGGGTGCGGCGGATGGCGGTCTTCAGCTCGGACTTGACCGCCTTGTTGCGCAGGCGCGCCTTCTCGTTCGTCTTGTTCCGCTTGATCTGGGACTTGATGTTCGCCACGTAAAAGCCTTCGCAGGTTCGTTGGGTTTCACTTGCTTCGTGGTGCGTCCGTGCCCATCGTGGCGTCCGTGAAGACGTCCACGGCGTCCCCCGCGGAGATGTCCTTGGAGATCTCCGTGAAAGAGGGGGCACGAGACACAGTTGGCCAGGCTACCAGCAGGGTCCATGGCGTCCCAAACCCGGAAGAGGTCGCCATTCATGGGACCATGGACGGGACTGACCCATACCGATAACACCGAGTCCCGCCTAGACACAGGACCCTGCGTGCCCGCGACCCCTACCAATGTGCCGGAGCCGAGCCGTACCGACCCGGCTCTGATCCGTAACTTCTGCATCATCGCGCACATCGACCACGGCAAGTCGACGCTCGCCGACCGCATGCTCCAGCTGACCGGTGTGGTCGAGCAACGGCAGATGCGCGCGCAGTATCTCGACCGCATGGACATCGAGCGCGAGCGCGGCATCACGATCAAGTCCCAGGCGGTCCGGCTGCCCTGGGCGCCGACGAAGGACGAGGGCGGCGAGCCCGCCACCCACATCCTCAACATGATCGACACCCCCGGCCACGTGGACTTCACCTATGAGGTCTCGCGCTCCCTCGCCGCGTGCGAGGGCTGCATCCTGCTGGTCGACGCGGCCCAGGGCATCGAGGCCCAGACCCTCGCCAACCTCTATCTGGCGATGGAGCACGACCTCACGATCATCCCGGTCCTCAACAAGATCGACCTGCCCGCCGCCCAGCCCGAGAAGTACGCCGCCGAGCTGGCCCACCTCATCGGCTGTGACCCCTCCGACGTACTGAAGGTCTCCGCCAAGACCGGCGAGGGCGTGGCCGAGCTGCTGGACCGGGTCGTTCAGCTGGTGCCGGCCCCGGTGGGCGTCCACGACGCCCCCGCCCGCGCGATGATCTTCGACTCCGTCTATGACGCCTACCGGGGCGTCGTGACCTATGTGAAGGTCGTCGACGGCACGCTCAGCAAGCGCGAGCGGATCAGGATGATGTCCACCGGCGCCGCGCATGAGCTGCTGGAGATCGGCACCAACTCGCCGGAGATGACCCCCGCCGACGGGCTGTCCGTGGGCGAGGTGGGCTATCTGATCACCGGTGTGAAGGATGTCCGCCAGTCCAAGGTCGGTGACACGATCACCCAGGTCAGCGGCGGTGCACAGGAGCCGCTGGGCGGCTACAAGGACCCCAAGCCGATGGTGTTCTCTGGGCTGTATCCGCTGGACGGCTCGGACTACCCCGAGCTGCGCGAGGCCCTGGACAAGCTGCAGCTCAACGATGCCGCGCTGGTCTACGAGCCGGAGACCTCGGCCGCGCTCGGCTTCGGCTTCCGCGTCGGCTTCCTCGGGCTTCTGCACCTGGAGGTCATCCGTGAGCGCCTGGAGCGCGAATTCAATCTCGACCTGATCGCCACCGCGCCCAATGTGGTCTATCGGGTGGAGATGGAGGACGGCACCGAGCACACGGTGACCAACCCCAGCGAGTTCCCGGTGGGCAAGATCGCCACGGTGCATGAGCCGGTCGTCCGGGGCACCATCCTCGCCCCGAGCGAGTTCATCGGCGCGATCATGGAGCTGTGCCAGAACCGCCGCGGGGTGCTGCTCGGCATGGACTACCTCTCCGAGGACCGGGTCGAGATCCGCTACACCCTGCCGCTCGCCGAGGTCGTCTTCGACTTCTTCGACCAGCTGAAGTCCAAGACCCGCGGCTATGCCTCGCTCGACTACGAGCCCACCGGTGAGCAGACCTCCGAGCTGGTCAAGGTCGACATCCTGCTGCACGGTGACAAGGTGGACGCGTTCTCCGCGATCACCCACAAGGACAAGGCGTACGCGTACGGCGTCCGGCTGGTCGCCAAGCTGCGCGAGCTCATCCCGCGGCAGAACTTCGAGGTGCCCATCCAGGCCGCCATCGGCTCCCGGGTCATCGCCCGTGAGACGGTCCGTGCCATCCGTAAGGACGTTCTCGCCAAGTGCTACGGCGGTGACATCTCCCGTAAGCGGAAGCTGCTGGAGAAGCAGAAGGAAGGCAAGAAGCGGATGAAGATGGTCGGCAGCGTGGAGGTGCCCCAGGAGGCCTTCATCGCGGTGCTGTCCTCCGACTCCGACGGTAAGGACTCCAAGGCGAAGAAGTAGGCCCCCGCCCCGGGAGAAATGGCCCCAAGGCCGGAGCACCAGGGAAGTGTGGTCAGCGGGCCTGGCGTGATGGATGCGCCGGGCCCGCCGCCTTCCCGGGCTTCTCTTGGGCATCTCGTGAGAACAACGTGACCCGGCCCCCTTACGCCGTAAGGATTCGGCCCCTACCCTGATCACCTACTCGAAGGTTACTCGCGAGTCACCAAGCAATGATGCGGGCCCCGGAGGATGCCGTGACCGACACACAGAACTTGCTCGAGAACCGGCCGCCGTCCCTGGCGACGCACTTCCTCCAGCGCGTCGAGGCGACACCGGACAAGGAGGCGTACCGGTATCCGGTGCCTCCCGCCTCGGGCACCGGCCCCGACGAGTGGCGGCCGCTGACCTGGCGGGAAAGCGCGGATCGGGTCTTCGCCATCGCCGCCGGGCTGATCGATCTGGGCATCCGGCCCGAGGAGCGGGTGGCGCTGGCCTCCTCGACCCGGGTGGAGTGGATCCTGGCCGACCTCGGCGTGCTGTGCGCGGGCGCGGCCACCACCACGGTCTACCCGACCACCAACGCCGACGAGACGTCCTTCATCCTCTCCGACTCCGGCAGCCGGGTGCTGATCGCCGAGGACGCGGCGCAGCTCGCCAAGGTGCGGGCGCAGCGCGAGGAACTTCCCGAGCTGGCCCATGTGGTGGTGATCCAGGCCGACGACGCGGTCCCCGCCGCGGACGACCCCGAGGGCTGGGTGCTCTCGCTCACCGAGCTGGAGAAGCGGGGCGCGGCCCTGCTGGAGCGCCGGCCGGATGCCGTACGGGAGCGGATGGACGCCCTGCGCAGCGATCAGCTGGCGACGCTCATCTACACCTCCGGTACCACCGGGCGTCCCAAGGGCGTACGCCTGGCGCATGACTCCTGGTCGTACATGGCCATTGTGATCGGCAATCAGGACGGACTGCTCTTCCCCGACGATGTGCAGTACCTGTGGCTGCCGCTCGCGCATGTCTTCGGCAAGGTGCTGACGGCGGGACAGATCTACGTCGGCCACACCACGGCGGTGGACGGCCGGGTCGACAAGATCATCGACAATCTGCCGGTGGTCCGCCCGACCTATATGTGTGCCGTGCCGCGGATCTTCGAGAAGGTCTACAACGGGGTGGCCCAGCGGGCGCGTGAGGGCGGGGCGGCCCAGTACAAGATCTTCCAGTGGGCGGCCGAAGTCGCCCGGGACTACGCCAGGGTCTCTCAGGACAACTTCCGCCGCACCGGTACCGCCTCCGTGCCCTTCGGCCTCCGGGCCCAGCACGCGGTGGCCGACAAGCTGGTCTACGGCAAGCTGCGCGAGGCGTTCGGCGGCCGGCTGCGGGCCGCGGTGTCCGGCTCCGCCGCGCTCGCGCCCGACATCGGCTACTTCTTCGCGGGCGCCGGGATCAACATCCTGGAGGGCTACGGCCTGACCGAGTCCAGCGCCGCCAGCTTCCTCAACCCGGCGGACTACCGCACCGGCACGGTCGGCAAGGCGTTCCCCGGCCTGGAGGTGCGGTTCGCCGAGGACGGCGAGGTGCTGCTGCGCGGCCCCGGCATCATGCAGGGCTACCACGGGCTGCCGGAGCTGACCGCGCAGGTGCTGGAGTCCGACGGCTGGTTCCACACCGGGGACATCGGCGAACTGTCCCCCGACGGCTATCTGCGGATCACCGACCGCAAGAAGGACCTGATCAAGACCTCGGGCGGCAAGTACGTGGCCCCGGCGGAGGTGGAGGGCCAGTTCAAGGCGGTGTGCCCGTTCGTCTCCAACATCCTGGTGCACGGCGCCGACCGCAATTACTGCACCGCGCTGATCGCCCTCGACGAGCCCACGATCATGAAGTGGGCGGGCGACCACGGCCTCGGCGGCAAAACCTACGCGGAGGTCGTGGACACCGATGAGGTGCGGGAGCTGATCGGCGGACATGTGCAGCGGCTCAACGACGGGCTGCAGCGCTGGCAGACGATCAAGAAATTCCGGCTGCTGCCCCGCGATCTGGACGTGGAGCACGGGGAGTTGACGCCCAGCCTGAAGCTCAAGCGCCCGGTCGTCGAGCGTGAGTACAAGGACCTGATCGAGGACATGTACGCGGGCGCGCGGGAGGTTTAACGGGCAAGGATACGACCCCGCACCGGATTTCAGGTTGACCGGCCCGCCGGACACATGAATTTTCCCCTTATCGCGGTTCACTTGCGTAACCCGGTGCATATGAGGGCGGTCCGTCTGCCACTCTGTCCGTGCCGGATACGGTTACGGATACGGCGTTATGACGGAGCTTCTTCAGGAGCCGCACAGTGGGGACGTCATCTTCTGCCACTTCTGGTGGGTCGGTTGAGGGCGGTGGGGTGGTTCTACCGGTCGGGGGTGCGGTCGGCCCCGTCCGTACCAGCGCATCGGCACGCGTCAGCCTGCCCTGCAGTCCGCTCGCGGCCTCGGCCGCGCGCCGGTTCGTCCGTGCCGCCCTCGCCGACTGGGCCGCGCTCGAGGTCCCGGCCGCCGACCGGGTCACCGACCAGGTGGCGGACGAGGCCGTACTGCTGGTGAGCGAGCTGGTCACCAACGCGGTGGTGCACGCCGGCACCGCCGTCGAGGTGAGCTGTGCGCTGGATGTGTCGGACCGCGAGGGCGAGCCGCCGTCCCTGGTGGTGGAGGTGACCGATCACCATCCCACCAGGGTGGTGCGCGGCGATCCGCCGGATGCGGACGAGCCGCCGGAGTACGCCGGGGGCCACGGGCTGCGGCTGGTGGCCGAGATCGCCGAGTCCTGGGGGACGACCTACCGCCGGGCTACCAAGTCGGTGTGGTTCCAGATGGCGGTGGCGCCCACTGGCCCGGCCGCCGCGGGCGGCATGGGCTCGGCCTTCATGGACGCCGCGGCCGCCGTGGACGCCGTGGACGCCGTGGACGCGGCGAACGCGACCGCGGCCGGGCCGGACGGCGGCTTCGGGACGGGGGTCGTCCCTGAGGGCCTGGGGCCCGTCGGTGACGGCCGTAAGGAGGCCGTCGAGGCCGTCGAGATCGTCGCGCCCGCGCAGGGCATCGTCCCGGTCCGCCGCGACCCCGAGTGGATCCAGCGCGGCGCGCTCTCCTTCCTCGCCGAGGCGTCCGATCTGCTGGCCGGGCAGTTCGACGAGGACATGGTGACCTCGCTCGCCGGACAGCTGCTGGTGCCCCGGCTCGCCGACTGGTGCGCGATCTGGCTCGACTCCACGAGCGGCCCGCCGCGGCTGGCCCGGGTCTGGCACGCCAGCGAGGGGCGCATCGAGGGCCTGCGGCAGGTGCTGGAGAAGGAGCCGCCCCATGTGCCCGCCGCCGTCCGCGGCGGCGCCATGGAGTGGCCCTGGCCGGCCGACCCCGCCGCGTACGGGCCCGGCGGCGCGGCCCTCGCGTGCCGGCTGGTGGCGGGCGGCCGCGCCCTCGGCACGCTGCTGCTGGGGCGGGCCGGGCTGGTGCGGATGCCGCCCGAAGTGGTCGGCCTGATCGAGGACTTCGCCCGCCGCGTGGCCCTGGCGCTCGCCTCCGCCCGCCGCTACACCCGGCAGGCGACCATCAGCCGGGTGCTCCAGCGCGGGCTGCTGCCGTCCGTGATCCCGAGGATCCCCGGGGTCGAGTCGGCGGTGGTGTACGAGCCGACCGGCGAGATCTCGGCCGGGGGCGACTTCTACGACGTCTTCCCGGCCGGTGACGGCCGCTGGTGCTTCGTCCTGGGCGACGTCTGCGGAAACGGCCCGGAGGCGGCCGTGGTGACCGGCCTCGTCCGGCCCTGGCTGCGGCTGCTCGCCCGCGAGGGGTACGGCGTGGGAGAGGTCCTGGACCGGCTCAACCAGCTGCTGGGCGAGGAGGCGGTGGAGCAGGCCGTCGAGGGCGCCGCGGAGGCCGTGGTGGCCGGTGTGGAGGCCGTGGGAGGCCCCGCCGGGGTCGTGGAGCTGGTGGACGGCGGCCTGGTCGGAGGCGCGGGGCTGCCGGCCGGCGGCGGGGTCGCGCGGTTCCTGTCGCTGCTGTACGGGGAGCTGGAGCCGCTGGGCGACGGCCTGGGGGTGCGCTGCACGCTGGCCAGCGCGGGGCATCCGCTGCCGCTGGTGCTGCGGCCCGACGGCGAGGTGCGGACGGTCGCGGCGCCGCAGATATTGCTGGGCGTCGTGGACGATGTGTCGTACGAGAGTGAATCGTTCGATCTGACGCCCGGGGAAACGCTGCTCTGTGTGACGGACGGGGTGACGGAGCACCGATCGGGCGACCGGCAGTTCGACGACGAGGACGGTCTGGCGGCGGCGTTCGCGCTGTGCGCGGGGCTCAGCGCGCGGCAGGTCGCGGAGCGGGTGCGCCGGGCGGTGGACGAGTTCGCGGCGGATCCGCCGGACGACGACCTGGCGATGCTGGTCCTGAAGGTGCTCTAGGGATGCTCTAGGGAGTGTCCGGCGGGTCGTAACGCCTGCGGCGGGCCGCTCCGCTCCCCGCCCCTTCCCGCGGCACCGATATGCGGCTCCGCCCCGTGGCGGGGCTCCGCCCCATACCCCGGACCGGGGCTCCGCCCCAGGCCTCGGACCGGGTTTCGCCCCTTTCCGCGGCATCGATATGCGGCTCCGCTGTGTGGCGGGGCTCTGCCCCAGATGCCGGACCGGGGCTTCGGCCCCAGGCCTCGGATCGGGTTTCGCCTCTTCCCGCGGCATCGATATGCGGCTCCGCTGTGTGGCGGGGCTCTGCCCCAGGCTCCGGACCCGGGCTTCGCCTCAGACCTCGGATCGGGTTTCGCCTCTTCCCGCGGCATCGATATGCGGCTCCGCTGTGTGGCGGGGCTCTGCCCCAGGCTCCGGACCGGGGGTCCGCCCCAGGCTCCGGATCGGGTTTCGCCCCTTTCCGCGGCATCGATATGCGGCTCCGCTGTGTGGCGGGGCTCTGCCCCAGGCTCCGGACCGGGGCTCCGCCCCAGGCCCCGGACCGGGGCTCCGCCCTTTCCGCGGCATCGATACGCGGCTCCGTCGCGTGGTCCGCCGGACACCCCGTAGGCCCGGTCGCCGGGGGCCGTGGCGTCCGGGCACCGCATCGCGGTCCCGGGTGGCGTCGGTCGTGCCGGACAATGGGGGCATGCCTTCCGTATTGCCTGATGGTGAGCCCATGCCCGAGGACGGCGCACTGCCCGCGACCGCTTTGGCGGGGGCGGAGCGGCGGCCGCTGGGGTTCTATCTGCATGTGCCGTACTGCGCCACCCGCTGCGGCTACTGCGACTTCAACACCTACACCGCCAGTGAGCTGCGCGGCTCCGGCGGTGTGCTCGCCTCGCGGGACAACTACGCCGAGCAGGTCGTCGAGGAGGTGCGGCTGGCGCGGAAGGTGCTGGGGGACGACCCGCGGACCGTGGAGACCGTGTTCGTCGGCGGCGGGACCCCGACCCTGCTCGCGGCGGCGGACCTCGGGCGGATGCTGGGGGCGATCCGGGACGAGTTCGGGCTGGCCGAGGGGGCCGAGGTCACGACCGAGGCCAATCCGGAGTCGGTCGATCCGCGGTACCTGGCGGAGCTGCGGGAGGCGGGCTTCAACCGGATCTCCTTCGGGATGCAGAGCGCCCGGCAGCACGTCCTGAAGGTGCTGGACCGTACGCACACCCCGGGGCGCCCGGAGGCGTGTGTGGCCGAGGCACGGGCGGCCGGATTCGGCCATGTGAACCTGGACCTGATCTACGGGACGCCGGGGGAGAGCGACGCGGACTGGCGGGCCTCCCTGGAGGCGGCGCTCGGGGCGGGCCCGGACCATGTGTCGGCGTATGCGCTGATCGTGGAGGAGGGCACCCAGCTGGCGCGGCGGATCCGGCGCGGCGAGGTGCCGATGACCGACGACGATGTGCACGCGGACCGCTATCTGATCGCCGAGGAGACCCTGTCGGCCGCCGGGTTCGCCTGGTACGAGGTCTCCAACTGGGCCACCTCGCCCGCCGGGCGCTGCCGCCACAACGAGCTGTACTGGCGCGGCGCCGACTGGTGGGGCGCGGGCCCCGGCGCGCACAGCCATGTGGGCGGTGTGCGGTGGTGGAACGTGAAGCACCCCGGGGCGTACGCACAGGCCCTGGGCGAGGGCCGGTCGCCCGGCGCGGGCCGGGAGCTGCTGTCCGCCGAGGAGCGCCGGGTGGAGCGGATCCTGCTGGAGCTGCGGCTGGCCGAGGGCTGCCCGCTGGAGCTGCTGCGCCCGGCCGGGGCGGCGGCCGCGGCACGGGCCCTGGAGGACGGCCTGCTGGAGCCGGAGCCGTACGGGCGCGGGCAGGCCGTGCTCACGCTCCGGGGACGGCTGCTGGCGGACGCGGTGGTGCGGGACCTGGTGGACTGAGGCGGGGCCGTCAGCCCGTACGGGAGCCCTTACGGCGGCCGTTAGCCCTTACGGGAGCCCATTAGCCCGTACGGAGGCCGTCAGCCCGTAAGGAGGCCGTCAGCCCCGTACGGAGGCCGTCAGGCCGACACACACGGTCAGGGTGCCGTCGAAGCCGGTCAGCCCCGTACGGAGGCCGTCAGCCCTGTGATGCCGTCACGAAGTCGATCAATTCCTCGACCCGCCCCAGCAGCTCCGGCTGGAGGTCCTTGTAGGAGTGGACCGAGGACAGGATCCGCTGCCAGGCGGCCCCGGTGTTCTCCGGCCAGCCCAGGGCGCGGCAGACGCCCTTCTTCCAGTCCTGGCCGTGCGGCACCGTCGGCCAGACCGGGATGGAGAGGGAGGACGGCTTCACGGCCTCCCAGATGTCGATGTAGGGGTGACCGAGGACCAGCACATGCTCGCCGGTGACCTGCGCGGCGATACGGGACTCCTTGGAGCCCGTCACCAGATGGTCGACGAGGACGCCGAGCCGGGCGTCCGGGCCGGGGGAGAAGTCGTCGACGATGGCGGGCAGGTCGTCGACGCCCTCCAGGTACTCCACGACGACGCCCTCGATGCGCAGATCGTCGCCCCAGACCCGCTCGACCAGCTCCGCGTCATGGCGCCCCTCGACATAGATGCGCCCCGCGCGGGCGACCCTCGCACGGGCTCCCGGAACGGCGATCGACCCCGAGGCCGTGTGCCGCGGCGCGCTGGGGGCCGCCGCGCGCGGGCGTACGAGGGTGACGACACGCCCCTCGAGCAGAAAACCGCGCGGCTCCATGGGGAAGACGCGATGTTTGCCGAAGCGGTCCTCCAGAGTGACCGTCGGACCCTGGGCGCTCTTCTCGCAGCGGATCACGGCACCACAGAATCCGGTGGTGACCTCCTCCACGACGAGGTCCGGTTCGGCGGGGACCTCGGGGGCGGGCCGCTGCCGCTTCCAGGGCGGGGTCAGGTCCGGGTCGTACTGTCGCATCCGGATGACGATAGCGCGCGACGGCCACCCGCTCCCACAGGCGCACAACCGGGCGAACCACTAGGCGAACGACTAGAGCGACGGTCAGCCGGACACGCCGAAGCGGGCGGCCAGTTCGTCGCGTTGGGCCCGTACGAACGCGGCGTCCACCACGGAGCCGTGCCCCGGGACGTACCTCGCGTCCGCGCCGCCGAGGGCGAGCAGCCGGTCAAGGGCGGCGGGCCAGTGGCCGGGGATCGCGTCGGGCCCGGCCTGGGGTGTGCCGGACTCCTCCACCAGATCGCCGCAGAAGACCACCTCGGGCCGGCCGGGCACCAGGACGGCCAGGTCATGGGCGGTGTGGCCGGGCCCCACATTGGCCAGCAGCACCGTACGGCCGCCGAGGTCGAGGCTGAGCTCCCCGCAGACCAGGTGGTGCGGGGAGGCCAGATGGTCCACGGCCTCGGTGGCGGCGTCCCGGTCCACCCCGTGGCGGATCGCGTCCTCGCGCAGCGTCTCCCGCTCACGGCGCAGCAGCTCGTCCAGGCCCGTGGCCCCGTAGACCTCGCAGCCCGCGAAGGCGGCCGAGCCCAGGACATGGTCGAAGTGCGGATGGGTGAGCGCGATCCGGGTGGGGCGGCGGCCGGTCAGCCGGGTGATCCCGGAGCGCAGCTCGGCCCCGGCGCGCAGGGTCGCGCCGGTGTCCACGACGAGGATGTCGGTCCGGCCGACGACCACGCCGACCGTCTCGTCCCACTCCGGCATCCGACGGCGGGCCACACCGGGCGCGAGTCGCTCCCAGCCCGCCTCTTCCCAACACGTCTCCATACCGCGACGCTAGCTCAACGGGGATGGGGGAGAGTTGCTGCCGACGGCGGCTCTTGCCCATGCCACCGCACCCCGCCGTACACTGGCGGAGGGGCTCTGGCAGTCGTGCCCGGTGAGTGCCAGACGGACGACCTGATGAGACCGCTGGACTGGAGGTGCGCGGGGTGCTCAGCGAACGCAGACTCGAGGTGCTGCGTGCCATTGTCCAGGACTATGTGGGGACGGAGGAGCCGGTCGGCTCCAAGGCGCTCACCGAGCGGCACCGGCTGGGGGTCTCCCCGGCCACGGTGCGTAATGACATGGCCGCTCTTGAGGACGAGGGCTTCATCGCCCAGCCGCATACGAGCGCCGGGCGGATCCCCACGGACAAGGGCTATCGCCTCTTCGTGGACAAGCTGGCCGGAGTCAAGCCGCTGTCCAGCCCGGAGCGGCGGGCCATTCAGAACTTCCTGGACGGTGCGGTCGACCTCGACGACGTGGTGGGGCGCACGGTCCGGCTGCTGGCGCAGCTGACCCGGCAGGTGGCGGTGGTGCAGTATCCGTCGCTGACCCGCTCGACGGTGCGCCATGTGGAACTGCTCCCGCTGGCCCCGGCCCGGGTGATGCTGGTGCTGATCACCGACACCGGCCGGGTGGAGCAGCGCATGGTCGACTGCCCCACCCCGGTCACCGAGGATTCGCTCGCCGATCTGCGCGCCCGGCTCAACAGCCGGGTCGTGGGGCGGCGTTTCGCGGATGTGCCGCAGTTGGTGCAGGATCTTCCGGAGTCCTTCGAACAGGAGGACCGGGGGACCGTCTCGACCGTGCTGGCGACCTTGCTCGAGACGCTCGTGGAGGAGACCGAGGAGCGGCTGATGATCGGCGGCACCGCGAACCTCACGCGTTTCGTGCATGATTTCCCCCTGACGATCCGGCCCGTTCTGGAGGCACTCGAGGAGCAGGTCGTCCTCCTCAAGCTGCTGGGCGAGGCCAAGGACTCGGGTATGACCGTGCGGATCGGGCATGAGAATGCTCACGAGGGGCTCACTGCCACCTCGGTCGTCGCGGTCGGCTACGGTTCCGGCGACGAGGCGGTCGCCAAACTCGGCGTGGTCGGACCGACCCGCATGGACTACCCCGGAACGATGGGAGCGGTACGCGCAGTGGCACGTTACGTCGGACAGATCCTGGCGGAGTCGTAAGTGGCGACGGACTACTACGCAGTCCTGGGCGTGCCTCGTGATGCCTCGCAGGACCAGATCAAGAAGGCATTCCGGCGGCTCGCCCGCGAGCTGCATCCGGATGTGAACCCGGATCCGAAGACCCAGGAGCGGTTCAAGGAGATCAACGCCGCTTACGAGGTCTTGTCGGACCCGCAGAAGAAGCAGGTCTACGACCTGGGCGGGGACCCGAACGCCGGGCCGGGCGGCGGTGGCGCCGGCGGCTTCGGCGCGGGTTTCGGCAACTTCTCCGACATCATGGACGCGTTCTTCGGCACCGCCTCGCAGCGCGGTCCGCGTTCCAGGACCCGGCGCGGTCAGGACGCGATGATCCGGCTGGACGTGGAGCTCAGCGAGGCCGCGTTCGGGACCACCAAGGACATCCAGGTCGACACCGCGGTCGTCTGCACGACGTGCAGCGGCGAGGGCGCGGCGCCGGGCACCTCGGCGCAGACCTGTGACATGTGCCGTGGCCGTGGCGAGGTCTCCCAGGTGACGCGGTCCTTCCTGGGCCAGGTCATGACCTCGCGGCCGTGCCCCCAGTGCCAGGGCTTCGGCACCGTGGTGCCGACCCCGTGCCCGGAGTGCGCGGGCGACGGCCGGATCCGCTCGCGGCGCACCCTTACGGTGAAGATCCCCGCCGGTGTGGACAACGGCACCAGGATCCAGCTGGCCGGTGAGGGCGAGGTCGGCCCGGGCGGCGGCCCGGCGGGCGACCTGTACGTGGAGATTCACGAGCTCCCGCACCCGGTCTTCCAGCGGCGCGGCGACGACATGCACTGCACGGTGACCATCCCGATGACGGCGGCGGCGCTGGGCACCAAGGTGCCGCTGGAGACGCTGGACGGCCTGGAGGAGATCGACATCCGGCCCGGCACCCAGTCCGGCCAGTCGGTCCCGCTGCACCAGCGCGGCGTCACCCATCTGCGCGGCGGCGGCCGGGGCGACCTGATCGTGCACGTCGAGGTGACCACCCCGACCAAGCTGGACCCGGAGCAGGAGGAGCTGCTGCGGCGGCTGTCCAAGCTGCGTGGCGAGGAGCGCCCGACCGGCGAGTTCAAGCCGGGGCAGCAGGGGCTGTTCTCGCGGCTGAAGGACTCGTTCAACGGGCGGTGATCCGGTGGTGAGCCGGTGCGGAGGGCATGACACGATGTGGCCATGTCCTCCGCGCTGACCGATCTTTACCGGTACCCGATCGTGCAGGCGCCGATGGCGGGTGGAGCCTCCTGCCCGCAGCTCGCCGCCACTGTCTCCGAGGCCGGTGGCCTCGGTTTCCTCGCCGCCGGCTACAAGACGCCGGAGGCGATGTATGAGGAGATCAAACAGCTGCGGGGGCTGACCGCCCGGCCCTTCGGCATGAATCTGTTCATGCCGCAGCCGCCCAACCCCGACCCGGCAGCCGTCGCGGCCTACGGCGAGCGGCTCACGGGCGAGGCGGCCTGGTACGAGACCTCGCTGGGCGACCCGGAGTCGGGCTCGGACGACGCGTACGACGCCAAGCTGGCCGTGCTCCTCGACAACCCCGTTCCGGTCGTCTCGTTCACCTTCGGCTGCCCGACCCGCGCCGTCCTCGACGCCCTCGCCAAGGTCGGCACCCGTACGGTCGTGACCGTGACCTCGCCCGTCGAGGCGCAGACCGCCCAGTGGGCGGGCGCCGACGCCGTCTGTGTGCAGGGCGTGGAGGCCGGCGGCCACCAGGGCACGTACAGCAATGACCCGGCCGCGGACGGGATGGGTGTCGGGCTCGGGCTGCTGTCGTTGATCACGCTGGTCCGTGAGTACGTCCAGATCCCGATCATCGCGGCGGGCGGAATCATGCGCGGTTCGCAGATCGCCGCCGCGCTGTCCGCGGGCGCGGCCGCGGCCCAGCTGGGGACCGCGTTCCTGGTGTGCCCCGAGTCCGGGGCGAACGCCCTGCACAAGCAGGCGATGACGGATCCGCTGTTCGGCCGCACCGAGCTGACCCGCGCCTTCTCCGGGCGCCCGGCCCGGGGTCTGGTCAACCGCTTCATGCGCGAGCACGGCCCGTACGCGCCCGCCGCCTACCCCCAGCTGCACCACATGACCTCCGGCCTCCGTAAGGCGGCCGCCAAGGCGGGCGACCCCCAGGGGATGGCGCTGTGGGCCGGGCAGGGCCACCGGCTGGTGCGTGACCTGCCCGCCGCGCGGCTGGTGGAGACACTCGCGGTGGAACTCGACGCGGCGCGGGCCGCGTTGGGCCTTCAGCCCCAGCGGGGTGCGGTGTCGTGACCGCCCCGGTGTTCGTGGCCGACTCCCTGGCGGGGGCGGCCGCGGGGGCCCGGGTCTGGCTGGAGGGCCCGGAGGGGCGCCACGCGGTGTCCGTAAGGCGGCTGCGCGTCGGTGAGCCGGTGGTGCTGACGGACGGCCACGGTACGGGCGTCCAGGGCACCGTGGCGGCCGTCGAGGGCAAGGACCGGCTGGAGATCGCGGTGGACGAGGTGCGCCGGGAGACGGCCCCGGACCCGAGGATCACCGTCGTCCAGGCGCTGCCCAAGGGCGACCGGGGCGAGCTGGCGGTGGAGACCATGACGGAGACCGGCGTGGACGCCGTCGTGCCGTGGTCGGCCGCCCGCTGCATCACCCAGTGGAAGGGCGAGCGCGGCCTCAAGGCGCTCGGCAAGTGGCGGTCGACCGCGCGCGAGGCGGGCAAGCAGTCCCGTCGGCTGACCTTCCCCGAGGTCACGGACGCGATGACGACCCGGCAGGTTGCCCGGCTTCTCGCCGAAGCCCGATTCGCTGCCGTGCTCCACGAGGAGGGCGGGGAACCGCTCGCGACGGCCCAACTGCCCGCGAGTGGCGAGATCGTGCTGGTGGTCGGGCCCGAAGGGGGCGTGTCCCCCGAGGAGTTGGCGGCCTTCGCCGAGGCGGGCGCGCGGCCGTACCGGCTGGGCCCGAGCGTGCTGCGCACCTCCACGGCCGGAACGGCGGCCGCCGCGCTGCTGCTCGGCCGCACCGGCCGCTGGGGGTGACAGGCCCCCTCCGGGGCCCCTCGCCGGGTACGCCCGCACCTGGCCGAGGACGGCCTTCCGGTTCGCGCCGGCCGATGGGAACCTATCCCCTATGGGGGTATTGAGCCAGGCAAGGCAGGTACGACGGGCACGGCAGGCAAGCGGGGGACGGACGTTGTTCGCCGTCGCGGCGGTCGGTGCGGCGGTGGCCGCGGTGACGGCATGTGAGCCGACGGGCGGCGGCATCAGCTCCGTGACGGTCGCGATCACCACGGACCAGGTCGCCACCGAGGCGCTGGAGCGGGGCGGTGTCGGCGTCCGCTGGATGAGCTGCAACGCCGAGTTCAGGCACGGCCGTACGGCGGGTGCCGCTTCGCCCTCGCAGAGCGAGCGGGCCGGGGAGACCGACGCACGGGTGGACTGCCACGGCAGGACCGACAACGACAAGGACGTCAGGATCAGGGGCCGGGTCACCTACGTCCGGGAGGACCACTGCGTCCGGGGCGACTTGACCGGTCAGGTGGACGGCCGGAAGGTCTTCGAGGCGAATGTGATCGGGGAGTGCCAGGGCGGCGGCTCGGACACCGAGAGCCCCCGGCCGACCCGCAGTCGCCCCTGGGCGCACCGGACCACGGAGGCCCCTGAGTCGACCCGTAGCCACCCTTGGGAGCACCGGACGACCGAGGCCCCTGAGCCGACCCGTAGCCACCCTTGGGAGCACCGGACGACCGAGGCCCCTGAGCCGACCCGTAGCCACCCTTGGGAGCACCGGACCACGGAGGCTCCCGAGCCGACCCGCAGCCACCCCTGGGAGCATCCGACCACCGAGGGCGGCGCCGGCCAGGTCGGTGCCGACGACGGCGCCGGTAAGGACGGTAAGGGCGGCACCGGGGGCGGCGGTCAGAGCGAATAGCCCGCGATCGCTTCCGTCGGCAGGCCCTCCCGGTACCATCCGGACCGTACGTGCCGACGATCCGTGAGGAGCCACCGGTGGCGGGAGAACCGCAGGCCGACTGCCTGTTCTGCAAGATTGTGTCGGGGGAGGTGCCGGCCACCGTCGTCCGCGAGACGGACACCACCGTCGCCTTCCGCGACATAAACCCCCAGGCGCCCACGCACGTCCTGGTGATCCCCAAGGTGCACCACCCGGACGCGGCCTCCCTCGCGGCGGCCGAGCCGCAGATCACCGCGGATGTGCTGCGCGAGGCGGGCGCGGTCGCCGCGGATGAGAAGCTCGACGAGACGGGCTACCGCGTGGTGTTCAACACCGGCTCCGGCGCCGGTCAGACCGTCTTCCACGCGCATGCCCACGTCCTGGGCGGCCGCGGGCTCAACTGGCCCCCCGGATAACCCTTGTCCGCGCGGGAACTGATCGTCCTCGGCACCGCCAGCCAGGTGCCGACCCGGCACCGCAACCACAACGGCTATCTGCTGCGCTGGGACGGCGAGGGCTTGCTGTTCGACCCCGGCGAGGGCACCCAGCGCCAGATGCTGAGGGCCGGGGTCGCCGCCCATGACATCGACCGGATCTGCGTCACCCATTTCCACGGGGACCACTCCCTGGGCCTGGCCGGGGTGATCCAGCGGATCAATCTCGACCGGGTGCCGCACCGGGTGACCGCCCACTACCCGGCGAGCGGACAGCGGTTCTTCGAGCGGCTGCGCTACGCGACCGCCTACCGCGAGACGGTCGCGCTGACCGAGGAGCCGGTCGCCGGTGACGGCGCGGTGCTGGCCCGCACCCCCGCGTACACGCTGGAGGCCGCCCGGCTCTCGCACCCCGTCGAGTCCTACGGCTATCGCCTGAGCGAACCGGACGGCCGCAGGATGCTGCCCGAGCGGCTCGCCGCGCTCGGCGTCCGCGGCCCGGAGATCGGCCGGCTCCAGCGGGAGCGGGTGCTGGAGATCGAGGGGCGCACGGTGGCGATCGAGGAGGTCAGCGAGGTGCGCCGGGGGCAGCGCTTCGCGTTCATCATGGACACCCGGCTGTGCGACGGTGCCGACGCGCTGGCGCAGGGGTGCGATCTGCTGGTCATCGAGTCGACCTTCCTGGACGAGGACGAGGCCCTGGCCGTCGAGTACGGGCATCTGACCGCCGGGCAGGCCGCCCGGCTCGCCGCCGGGGCGGGGGTGCGGCATCTGGTGCTGACGCACTTCTCGCAGCGCTACGGCGACCCCTGCGAATTCGAGCGCCAGGCGCGGGACGCGGGGTTCGACGGAGAGCTCACGGTCGCCCAGGACCTGATGACGGTGGCGCTGCCCAAACGGCGCTGAGGGCGCCCCGGCGGGGACGTGGGGACCGATGACCGCCGCGCCCCGGCGGGGGCGCCGGGACCGATTGACCGCCGAGGGTGACGGTGGGCCGGACCCCGGCCCGTTGTCGGCGCCATCGTGCACACTGGCCGCACCCGCATCCGACGGCGGAGGCGGACCGGCAAGACCTGGGAGAGCGCGGTGACGACACACGACGGCGACAAGCTCATGGCGGGCTACCACCTGCTCGACCCGCTCGCGGACGTGCGCCGCCCCGGCGACGCGGACTGCGACGTCTATCTCACCGGCACGGTCTTCCTGGACATCATCTTCACCGGTCTGGACAGCGCTCCCGTCCGCGGCACCGAGTCCTGGGCCCGCGGCATGGGCTCGAGCCCCGGCGGCGTCGCCAATATGGCCACCGCTCTGGCCCGGCTCGGCCTGCGCACCTCGCTCGCCGCCGCCTTCGGCGACGACCACTACGGGGACTACTGCCGGGACGCCCTGGACCACGGCGAGGGCATCGATCTCTCACTCTCCCGCACGATCCCCGGCTGGCACTCCCCGGTGACCGTCTCCATGGCCTACGAGGGCGAGCGGACCATGGTCTCCCACGGCCATGAGGCCCCGCCGCCCGAGGAGCCCGCGCCCAGCTGCCCGCCCCCGGCCCGCGCCGCCGTGGCCTCCCTGGTGCCCGGCCGCGGCCAGGAGTGGGTCGCCGAGGCCGCCCGCCGCGGCAGCAGGGTCTTCGCGGACGTCGGCTGGGACGACACCGGGCGCTGGGACCCGGCCGACCTCGCCGAGCTGGAGCACTGCGAGGCGTTCCTGCCCAACGCCGAGGAGGCGATGCGCTACACCCGCACCGACTGCCCGCGCGCCGCCGCCCGGGCCCTGTCCGACCTGGTCCCGCTGGCCGTCGTCACGCTCGGCTCCGAGGGGGCGTACGCGGTCGACGGCCGCACCGGCGAGACCGCCGAGGTGCCCGCGATCTCCGTGGAGGCCCTGGACCCGACCGGTGCCGGGGACGTGTTCGTCGCCGGTTTCGTCACCGGAACGCTCGCCGGGTGGCCCCTCGCCGACCGGCTGGCCTTCGCGGGGCTGACCGCCGCACTGTCGGTGCAGGAGTTCGGCGGCTCGCTGTCGGCGCCCGGCTGGGTCGAGATCGCCGCCTGGTGGCAGCACGCCCGCGCCTACGACGACCAGCCCGCCCGCGCGCTGCGCCGCTACGCCTTCCTCGACCGGCTGCTCCCGGCCGCCGCCCGCCCGTGGCCACTGCGCCGGGCCGTCCCGACGATCGGTTTCCGCCAGGCGTAGCGCGGGACGCGGGCCGGGCGTAGCGCGGGGCGCGGGCCGGGCCTGGCGCCGGGGCCCCGGCCCCTGGATCATCAGGGGGCGCGGGAGGCCCCAGATGAGTGGGGTGATGAGCGGATAGGAGTAAAAGGGCTCGGGTGTTGTCGGTGCTCCGTCGTACCCTGGAACCCAAGGTTGTCGAGCGGCGAGAACCCTGTATCGGGAGGTAGAAGCAGGCCAGAGAGCCGGCCCATGACGCAACCAACCACAGCACCGCAGGCGCATGCGCAGTTCACGGTCCCGAGCAAGCACCCCATGGTCATGGTCCTGGGATCCGGCGACGCGCTGCTCCGTGTGATCGAGAACGCGTTCCCGGCGACCGATATTCATGTACGAGGCAACGAAGTCAGCGCCACCGGGGACCCGAAGGAAGTCGCCCTGGTCCAGCGTCTGTTCGATGAGATGATGCTGGTGCTCCGCACCGGTCAACCGATGACGGAGGATGCGGTGGAGCGCTCGATCTCCATGCTGCGCGCGGCTGAGAACGGCGGAAGCGAGGTGCAGGAGACGCCCGCCGAGGTGCTCACCCAGAACATCCTCTCCAACCGCGGCCGCACCATCCGTCCCAAGACGCTCAACCAGAAGCGCTATGTCGACGCCATCGACAAGCACACGGTCGTCTTCGGTATCGGCCCCGCAGGGACCGGCAAGACCTATCTCGCCATGGCCAAGGCGGTCCAGGCGCTGCAGTCCAAGCAGGTCAACCGGATCATCCTCACCCGGCCCGCGGTCGAGGCGGGGGAGCGGCTCGGCTTCCTGCCCGGCACCCTCTACGAGAAGATCGACCCGTATCTGCGGCCGCTCTACGACGCGCTGCACGACATGCTCGACCCCGACTCCATCCCGCGCCTGATGGCCGCGGGCACGATCGAGGTCGCGCCGCTGGCGTACATGCGTGGCCGTACGCTCAATGACGCGTTCATCATCCTCGACGAGGCCCAGAACACGAACCCCGAGCAGATGAAGATGTTCCTCACCAGGCTCGGCTTCGACTCCAAGATAGTGATCACGGGCGACATCACCCAGATCGACCTCCCCGGCGGGACCAAGAGCGGTCTGCGCCAGGTGCGGGAGATCCTGGACGGCGTCGAGGACGTTCACTTCTCCATGCTCACCAGCACCGACGTGGTCCGTCACAAGCTGGTCGGCCGGATCGTCGACGCATACGACCAGTACGACAGCCGCAACGGAAAGTAACCACGAACCCCCATGGCGATCGACGTCAACAACGAATCCGGTACCGATATCGACGAGCGGGCGGTGCTGGACATCGCCCGCTACGCGCTCGCCCGGATGCGTATCCACCCGCTCTCCGAGCTCTCGGTGATCGTCGTCGACGCCGACGCCATGGAGCAGCTGCACATCCAGTGGATGGATCTGCCGGGTCCGACCGATGTCATGTCCTTCCCGATGGACGAGCTGCGCCCGCCGGCCAAGGACGACGAGGAGCCCCCGCAGGGCCTCCTCGGGGACATCGTGCTCTGCCCCGAAGTGGCCAAGAAGCAGGGGGAGGAGGCGCCGACCGGGCACTCCATGGACGAGGAGCTCCAGCTGCTCACCGTCCACGGCGTCCTCCACCTCCTCGGCTATGACCACGAGGAGGCGGACGAGCGCGCCGAGATGTTCGGCCTCCAGGCCGCCATCGTCGACGGCTGGCGCGCGGAGCAGGGCGTCACCGGCCCCTCCCCGGCCCCCACCGTCCGATGAGCGCGCAGCTCGTCACCGCGGCCGTCCTGCTGGTCGTGGTGGCCTGGCTGGCGGCCTGCGCGGAGGCCGGTCTCGCCCGCACCACCCGATTCCGGGCCGAGGAGGCCGTGCGCTCCGGGCGCCGGGGCAGCGCCAAGCTGATGCTCGTCGCCGAGGACCCCACCCGCTATCTCAACGTGGCCTTGCTGGTCCGGGTCGCCTGCGAGGTCGCGGCGGGCGCGGTCGTCACGTTCGCGAGCCTGCGCGAGTTCCCCGAGACCTGGAAGGCGCTGACCGTCGCGATCGGCGTGATGGTCCTGGTCTCGTACGTGGCCGTCGGCGTCTCCCCGCGCACCATCGGCGCCCAGCATCCGCTCAACACCGCGACCGTCGCCGCATACGTGCTGATCCCGCTGGCCCGGGTCATGGGCCCCATCCCGCCGCTGCTGATCCTCCTCGGTAACGCGCTCACGCCCGGCAAGGGCTTCCGTAAGGGCCCGTTCGCCTCCGAGGCCGAGCTGCGCGCCCTGGTGGACCTCGCCGAGCAGGAGTCGCTGATCGAGGACGACGAGCGGCGCATGGTCCACTCCGTCTTCGAGCTCGGTGACACCCTGGTGCGCGAGGTGATGGTGCCGCGCACCGACCTCGTGGTCATCGAGCGCTTCAAGACCATCCGCCAGGCCCTCACCCTCGCGCTGCGCTCCGGCTTCTCCCGGATCCCGGTCACCGGGGAGAACGAGGACGACATCGTCGGGATCGTCTACCTCAAGGACCTGGTCCGCAAGACGCACATCAACCGCGAGGCCGAGGCGGAGCTGGTCTCCACCGCGATGCGGCCCGCCGCCTTCGTCCCGGACACCAAGAACGCGGGCGATCTGCTGCGCGAGATGCAGCAGGAGCGCAACCACGTGGCCGTGGTGATCGACGAGTACGGCGGCACTGCGGGCATCGTCACCATCGAGGACATCCTCGAGGAGATCGTCGGCGAGATCACCGACGAGTACGACCGCGAGCTGCCGCCCGTCGAGGACCTCGGCGACGGCACCCACCGGGTGACCGCCAGGCTCGCCCTGGGCGACCTCGGCGAGCTGTACGGCACGGATCTGGAGGACGAGGACGTCGAGACGGTGGGCGGGCTGCTCGCCAAGGCGCTGGGCCGGGTGCCGATCGCGGGCGCCAAGGCCGAGGTGGACGTCCCCGAGGGCGGTGTGGACCCCGCGCTCAAGGCGCTGCGGCTGACCGCCGAGTCCCCGGCGGGCCGCCGCAACCGCATCGTCACGGTGCTGGTCGAGCCGGTCCGCGAAACCGCCGCGGCCGAGCCGGAGTAGCCCGCGCGCAAGCCGTGACGCGGCCCCGTCCACACCCCGTGGGCGGGGCCGCACTGCGCTCCGGCCCGGCCCGCCTCCCGCGCTCCCGCCGTACGCGCCGGGGCGCGGCACCCGCCCGCACGACAGCCGGCCGTCGCGCCGGCGCATCGGTAACGCGCGGCCCGCGCTGCGCCATCCGGGTGGAATAGCCGTCCGCTCCCTGGCCCATCTGGCGTAGGCGCGCGCTTACTTGCAGATACCGACTGGTGGGTCGCCCATACCTCTGTCGGGGGATAGTCGGCCTCTCTGCTTTGACGTAGACAGGTCGGCCGTATGGGCACCCCCGCACAGAGGCCAAGGCTCCGCGCGGCATGCGCCGCGCGGAGCCGGGCGGCTCATCCCCCTGAGATCAGGAAAGGGCGGCCGCTTCCATGTCCATCACCACGGTGACCTCCACGCCGAATCCCTCCGTCTTCGGCGAATCCGTCACGTACACCGCCACCGTCACCGGCATCACCGCCGGAACCCCTCCGTGGGGCGACGTGACCTTCGTCATCGCCGGAGGCCCGACCATCGGCCCCGTGACGCTCACCCAGACCGGGATCGACTCCGGCACGGCCAGCGTGACCGACTCCACGCTCGCCGTCGGCTCCCATCTGGTCACGGCGAACTTCGTCAACTCGAGTGATCCTCTGGACAATTCGTCCGGCACGACCATCCAGCTGGTCAACCAGGCGGCGACCGCCACCACCGTCACCTTCGTCCCGCCCGCGCCCGTCTGCGGCGAGACCGTGACCCTGACCGCCAACGTGGCGGCGGTGCCCCCGGGCAGCGGCATCCCCACCGGTACGGTCACCTTCATCGTCAGCGCTGACGGGCCCACGGTGAACGGGACCCTCGACGGATCCGGGAACGCCTCCGTGACCGTCCCCGCCCTGAGCGTGGGCACGCATCAGGTCGCCGCGTTCTACAACGGCGACGCCAACTTCGCCGCCTCCAACTCGCCCTTGACTCCGCTCACCATCAGCCCGGCGGCCTCGACCACGACGCTCACCATCTCCCCCGCATCCCCGGTCTGCGGTGAGACGGTGACCCTGTGCGCCCAGGTGGCGGTCGTCCCGCCCGGCACCTGCACCCCGACGGGCACCGTGACGTTCACGGTCGCCGGTGGTCCGACATTGATCGGTACGTTGAACGCGAGTGGTCAGGTGTGCGTGACGACTGGCGCCATCCCGGTGGGGACTCACGCCGTGACGGCCACCTACGGCGGCAACGGGAACGTCTCGGGCTCGACCGACACCGGATCGGTCACGGTCGGTCAGGGGGCCTCGACCACGACCCTCAGCGTGTCCCCCGCCTCGCCGGTCTGCGGTGAGCCGGTGACCCTGTGCGCCCAGGTGACGGTGTCGACGCCGAGCACCTGTACGCCCACGGGCACGGTGACGTTCGCGGTCGCGGGTGGTCCGACGTTGATCGGTACGTTGAACGCGAGTGGTCAGGCGTGTGTGACGACCGGTGCGATTCCGGTGGGTACGCACGCGGTGGCGGCCACCTATGCGGGTGATACCGGTGTGGCGGGCTCGTCGGGTTCCGGTTCCGTCACCGTCGGCCAGGCCGCGTCCACGACCGCGGTGACCGTCACGCCCGCCTCTCCGGCATGCGGTCAGTCGGTCACCCTGTGCGCGCAGGTCACCACGACGCTGCCGGGGACCTGTGCTCCGACCGGGACGGTGACGTTCGCGGTCGCGGGTGGTCCGACGTTGATCGGTACGTTGAACGCGAGTGGTCAGGCGTGTGTGACGACCGGTGCGATTCCGGTGGGTACGCACGCGGTGACGGCCACCTACTCCGGTGACACCGGCGTCGCCGGCTCGACCGCTTCTGGGTCCGTCACGGTCAACCAGGGCGTCTCCACCACGACGCTGAGCTTCCTGCCCACCTCTCCGGTGTGCGGCCAGCCGGTGACCCTGTGCGCCCAGGTGACGGTCGCGTCGCCCAGCACCTGCACCCCGACCGGAACGGTGACGTTCACGATCGCGGGCGGACCGACTCTGACCGGGACGCTCGACGCGAGCGGCCAGGCGTGTGTGACGACCATCGCCATCCCGGTCGGCACCCACGCGGTGACGGCCACCTACTCCGGTGACACCGGCGTCGCGGGCTCGTCGGCCTCCGGCTCCATCACCGTCGGCCAGGCCGCGTCCACGACCGCGCTGACCATCACGCCCGCATCCCCGGTGTGCGGCCAGCCGGTGACCCTGTGCGCGCAGGTCACCACGACATCGCCAGGCACCTGCGCCCCGACCGGGACGGTGACGTTCACGATCGCGGGCGGTCCGACGTTGATCGGTACGCTGAACGCCAGCGGTCAGGCGTGTGTGACGACCAGCGCCATTCCGGTGGGCACGCACGGCGTGACGGCCTCGTACGGGGGCAACACGGGCGTGGCGGGCTCCTCGGCGTCCAGCTCCGTCACCGTCGGCCAGGCGAACACCACGACCACGCTCACCTCCTCGCCGAACCCGTCCACTCCCGGCCAGAACGTGACCTTCACCGCCACCGTGACCGCGGTGCCGCCGGCGACGGGCACCCCGACCGGGAACGTCACCTTCGTGATCAGCGGCGGGCCCACCCTCATCGGCACGCTCAACGCCTTCGGACAGGCCACCGTCAGCACCAACACCCTCACCACCGGCGCGCACACGGTCACCGCCACCTACGGCGGCGACACCTGCTTCGCCGGTTCCACCTCGCCGACCATCACCCAGAACGTGGTCGCGGCGCCGACCGGGACCACCGTGACCGCCACCCCGGCCACCATCCGGCTGCGGATCAACGGCACGCTGATCATCCCGACGCTGAGCGCGACGCTGAGGGACGCGTCCAACAACCCGATCCCCGGCCAGCCCCTCACCTTCGTCGCCAACTCCGCACTGGGCCCGATCGCGCTGGGCAGCGCGGTCACCAACGCCAGCGGCACGGCGACGCTCAGCAATGTCACCGTTTCGTCGACCGTGCTCACCGCCTCGACGTACACCGCCTCCTTCGCGGGCGCACCGGGTCTGAGCCCGTCGTCGGGTTCGGCTTCGCTGACCTTCCAGCCGACGCCGATCCTCCCGTAGGGCGTCTGAGGCCGTGAGGCCCTGAGGCCCTGAGCACAACCGCACAACCGCGTATCGCCCGCGCCGGGCCGCCGCACCGCGACCCGGCGCGGGCCGTCGTGTGCCCACCGGCGTCACCGCCGGTCAACGCCCCGCATATGCTCATCCGCATGAGCGAAGCAGCGCAGTTGGACCCCGAAGACCGCAAGATCATCACGCTGGCCCGCTCCGTGCGGGCCCGCAACTCCGTGCCGGAGGGCGCCGCCGTCCGCGACGAGACGGGGCGTACGTATGTCGCCGGGACCGTGGCCCTCGACTCGCTGAAGCTGAGCGCCCTCCAGACCGCCGTCGCCATGGCCGTGGCGAGCGGCGCCACGTCTCTGGAGGCCGCGGCCGTGGTGACCGACGCGGAGAGCGCCTCGGAGGAGGACCGCGCGGCCGTCCGGGACCTCGGCGGGGCCGGGACCCC
>NZ_JAAAYH010000240.1:0-14040 GCF_018035285.1 Streptomyces sp. MK37H
GGACGTTGGGGCGCGCGCTGCGGTGCGGCCAGGATGGCGCAGGGACAGCAGTTGGTCCATTGGTAGGACCAAATTGATGTCGGCAGACGCTAGCGTGCGGACTCGGCGGCTCCGGTTGCCCGCCCGTCACCACCTGGTTAAATCCGCTCGCGGCGGCGGCCGGGACACTCGCGTCGGCGGCCGGGAGAAGGCCTGGACGACGCCGGGAGGACGCCGGGGGAGACGTCCGCCGGATGTGAGACTCTGGACCACCGGCCGGACCGGAAAGCTGAAGAAAGCTGAAGAAGGCGGAGGAAAGCCAGGAGATGGACTGGCGGCAACTGCGGCACTCCACCCTGTCGAGGCCGGACGCCCTGGCCGTCGGCCTGGAGCGGCTGATCCTGAGCGGAGAGCTGGCGCCCGGTTCCCGCGTCCCCCCGGAGCGGGAGCTCGCGGAGAGCCTCGGCGTCTCCCGGGGCTCGGTCCGCGAGGCGCTGCGCGCCCTCGCCTCGCGCGGGCTGGTCGCCCGGCGCCCCGGCTCCGGCACCGTCGTGCTCGACCCGGGGGCCACTCCGCGCGGCGACGTCCTGGCCTCGGGGCTCGATGCCACGGCGGAGCTGCTGCAGGTCATGGAGGTGCGCGCGTGCATCGAGCCCTCGGTGACCGCGCGGGCCGCCCGGCGGGCCACCCCCTCCGACATCGTCCAGCTGCACGCCCTGCTGGACGCGATGCGACGCGAGCCCACGCGGCAGGAGTTCACCGACCTGGACCGCACCTTCCACCGCGCCGTCGCCCAGTACACCCGCAACCCGCTGCTGCTGCGGCTGCTGGACCGGGTCTACGAGATCGGCGAGCCCGGGCGGCGCAAGACCTCGCTGTCCGCCGCCCGCCGGCGCGCCACCATCGAGGAGCACCAGGCCATCCTGCGGGCGATCGAGGCCCGCGACCCGGAGGCGGCCCGAGCGGCCTCCGAGGCGCATCTGGACTCGGTGCTGCACCGGATCGAGGAGCAGCGAAAAAAAATCTCGGACGGGGATGTCGAGAACGCGGGACCGGCTCCGTCCCTGGGGTGAACGCGACCACAATGGGTCGCATCCGCATCAAGGAGAACCACGATGGCCAAGTACTTGCTGCTGAAGCACTACCGCGGCGCCCCGGCTCCGGTGAACAACGTGCCGATGGACCAGTGGACGCCGGAGGAGATCTCGGCGCACGTGCAGTACATGAACGACTTCGCGGCCCGGCTGGAGAAGACCGGCGAGTTCGTCGACGGTCAGGCGCTCGCCCCGGAGGGGTCGTGGGTGCGGTACGACGGTGAGGGGCGTCCGCCGGTCACCGACGGTCCGTTCGCCGAGACCAAGGACCTCATCGCGGGCTGGATGGTGATCGACGTCGACAGCCATGAGCGCGCCGTCGAGCTGGCCGGTGAGCTGTCGGCCGCTCCGGGGAAGGACGGGAAGCCGATCCACGAGTGGCTGGAGGTGCGCCCGTTCCTGGCCGCCGAGCCCAGCATCACGGAGTGCACTTTCAAGTGACGCGGATGAACGAGGCCCTGATCAGGAGCCTCACGCCGGGCGTGCTCGGCGTCCTCGTCCGCCGCGGAGCCGATTTCGCGGCGGCCGAGGACGCCGTGCAGGACGCGCTCATCGAGGCGGTCCGCGTGTGGCCGGCCGACCCCCCGAGGGACGCCAAGGGCTGGCTGGTCACCGTGGCCTGGCGCAAGTTCCTCGACGCGACCCGCGCGGAAACCGCCCGCCGCCGGCGTGAGGGCCTCGTGGAGGAGGAGCCGGCGCCCGGGCCCGCGCCCGCGGTGGACGACACGCTCCAGCTGTACTTCCTGTGCGCCCACCCGTCGCTGACGCCGTCGTCCGCCGTCGCGCTCACGCTGCGCGCGGTCGGCGGGCTCACCACCCGCCAGATCGCCCAGGCGTATCTGGTGCCCGAGGCGACCATGGCGCAGCGCATCAGCCGGGCCAAGCGCACCGTCTCGGGTGTGCGGTTCGACCAGCCCGGCGATGTCGCCACCGTGCTGCGCGTCCTCTACCTGGTCTTCAACGAGGGCTACTCCGGCGATGTCGACCTCGCCGCCGAGGCCATCCGGCTCACCCGGCAGCTCGCGGCCGCGATCGACCACCCCGAGGTGGCGGGGCTGCTCGCCCTCATGCTGCTCCACCATGCCCGGCGTGCCGCCCGGACCGCGCCCGACGGCAGTCTGGTGCCGCTCGCCGAGCAGGACCGCTCCCGATGGGACACCAAGGCGATCGCCGAGGGGGTGGAGATCCTCCAGGCGGCGCTCGCCCGCGACCGGCTGGGCGAGTTCCAGGCCCAGGCCGCCATCGCGGCCCTCCACGCCGACGCGCCCACCGCCGAGGAGACCGACTGGGTGCAGATCGTGGAGTGGTACGACGAACTCGCGGGCCTGACCGACAGTCCGGTCGTCCGGCTCAACCGCGCGGTGGCGGTCGGCGAGGCCGACGGCCCGCGCGCCGGGCTGGCCGCGCTCGCGGAGCTGGACGATTCCCTGCCCCGCTACGCGGCGGTGGCGGCGTACCTCCACGAGCGCGATGGCGACCTTGCGACGGCGGCCCGGCTGTACGCCGAGGCGGCCCACAAGGCAGCCAACCTCGCCGAACGCGACTACCTGACCCGCCAGGCCGCCCGGCTCAACACCGGCCGATCCCACTGACGGGCCGCACCAGCCAAGAGTCGGCTCACGGGCGGACGTAGCGGTCGGGGTTGCCCTGCGGCCAGTTGATGGTGAGGCTCTGGCCGTCCCCGCTGACCACGGCGTGGCCACCGGAAATGGTCTCGCCCTGGCAGCTCATGGTCACGGCCATGCTCGCGCTGATCGTCCCGGGGCAGGACTTGCCCTGGTACCCCACGCTGAGGGAACCGCCGCTCACGGTCATCACGAGCGGCTTACCGTTCGGGTCGCGCACCGTGGAGTACCACGTGCCCTGCACGCTCGCCGGGGCGCCCGCACGGGTCGGCGCGGGGGCCTGCGTCTTCGGGGCCGTGCGGCGCGGGGCCGGAGTGGTGCCGTCGGCGGCGCGGGTGGCCCTGGGGCTGCTCGGGCTCGCACTGGGGCTCTTGGCGGGCTTCGTACGGCTCGGGCTGGGGCTCGCACTGGTGGGAGCGGCGGACGCGGTGCCGCGTTCCGTGTCGTCCGCCTTCTGAGCGGACGCCGTCTTGTCGGAGGCGCCGGACGACTGGGCGCCCTTGTCGTCGTCCTTGCCGCAGCCGGTCAGCGCCAGAGCCAGTACCGCGACGGCCACGGTGGCGGCCGCATTCATTTTCCGCACGAGAATCCCTGATATTCCTGAGTGAACGGGGAAGGCATGAGGGAAGATCTTGGCAGGCGGATACGCCGAAGCTCCACAGATTCCGGAGATGTTCTCCAGGAAATGTTTACTGGAATCCGGATCAGTTTCCTGTGGCGCTTTCCCCTGGCGCTTTCCCCTGGCGACTTTCTCGCGGCGGCCCTCTCGCGGAGGCTTTCTGGCGCGGTCGCCGGATGGGCGCCGGACCGGTGGATCACCGTCCACGTCCGGGCCCGCCTTGCCTCCTCCAGTGTGATGACCTCCGCGGCGACCCGGCGAACGGATGTGGCCGTCCGCCGCAACCGGCCGGGTGAACAAGGGGTTAAGTGGCCAGGAAAGGCCGGTTACGGCGATGTCGTTATTCCTTGTGCAGTTCCCTTCCAATAACTCGATGACCTGCGACTGCCGGAAACCTGCGGGAAACTAGGGAATTCCCGGAGCAACCGCTTGCCGTCCATCACGGTCTACCGGGGCGATCGGAAACACCAAATAGCCGATCGTCGGCGCCCGGTGGATGAACCGCACTTTGTCGCCGGCCCGATCGGCGCTGATCGCACGAAGGGCCATTTCCCTATGCGCAGGTACCGGACCTTGGCCGCTACGGCCACCCTCGCTCTCGCCCTGGGGGGAGCCGCGCTCGCGGCGCCCGCCGCCCAGGCGGCCCCGACGACCTCGGGCTCTCTCGTCCACGAGGACGGCGAGCTCTGGTACAAGGCCGCCGCGGGGCAGAAGAACAATCTGACGGTCTCCGAACAGATCATCAGCCGTGGGGAGTTCGAGGAATATTACGTCCTCACCTTCCGCGACCAGGGTGACATCACCATCGATGCGGAGGCGGCGGACTGGGACGAGTGCACCTACCCGACCGCGAGCGATCACACCGTCGCCCAGTGCGCGGTGGAAATCCCGCAGAACTCCGACGACTCGGATAACTACGACGTCGATCTCGGTGACGGCGACGACACCATCAAGCTCGACGCCAATAGCTCGGCCTACGCCGGAATTCACGGTGGCGCCGGCGACGACGTCCTCAAGGGCGGCGCGGCGCCGATGTTCTACGGCGAGGACGGCGACGACCAGATCGACGGCGGCGGCGGTGTCATGGGCTTCGGCGCCTACGGCGGCGACGGCGACGACACCATCACCAACTGCGTGCAGGAATGCCACGGTGACGCCGGCGACGACACCATCACCGGTGGCTCCGAGGACAACGTCCTGCGCGGGGGCACCGGCAAGGACATCCTGCGCGGTGGCGAGGGCGCTGACGTCATCTACGGCGACCAGGACGACGACACGCTGTACGGCGAGGACGGCGACGACACGATCTACGGCAACAGCGGCAACGACGTGCTGTGGGGCGGCCAGGGCAATGACACCCTCTCCGGCGGCCCGGGCAGCAACGAGGTCCACCAGGACTGAGTCCGGGCGGGACTTTCGAAACACGCCCTGGGGCCGGGGCTCCCGCTGGGAGCCCCGGCCCCTCCCGTCGCCTACTTCCCCCAGATCCTGCGATATGCCTGCCGATAGCCCTCGGAGTCCCAGGACAGCGCGCCACCGCTGTTGGCGGCGGTGGTGATGTGCACCGAGGGGACGTATCCGCTGGCGGGCTTGTCCGCGAAGGCGCGGTTGAACTCATCGACCATCTGCCAGCCCTGTTCGGTGAGGGGTTCGGGCACCGTGGCCGCCTGGAACCGCTCGCCGTTGACGCGCTGGAAGGCCGACGGGTCGCCGTCCCCCGCGCCGATGTTGAACGGGGCGCCCGCGCCGTCCTTGCCCGCGGCGCGCAGAGCGGCCGCGGTGTGCCGGAAGTACAGATCGTTGATGGCGGCCGAGTACGTCCACTTGTCGCCGAAGCGGGAGAGCAGGGACCGGACTTCCCCGATGGCACGCTTGTTGACCTCGGGTATCGGCATGTTCTGGTAGCTCAGCAGCTTGACGTCGGAGCAGGTGGCGAGCTCCTTCTTGATCAGGTCCGACTTGTGCCTCGCGAAGGGGACCGTGCCGTCGGTGAACAGCACCACGCCCGCGCGGCCGCCCGAGCGGGCGATGATCCAGTCGGCGCTGATCTTCGCGACGTCCTCGACCCGGGTGGTGACGTTGGTGAAGAGATCGGGGCTTCCGTCCGGGCCCGGGGTCGGGGCGGAGTGCCAGCCGATCACCGGAATGCCCGCCGCCTTGGCCTTCTTGATCTCATCGGCGACGCTGCCGGGGTCGAAACCGGCGATAGCGATGCCGTCCGGCTTGAGCGCGAGCGCCTCCTTGAAGGCGGACCGGTAACCCTCCGGCGTGCCCTGGCCGTTGAGGGTGCGGGCACTCCACCGCAGCAGCGACGCGGCTTCCTGCACGCCCTGGGCCACACCGGCCGGACCGGGGTTGGAGAGGTCATGGGCGATGAAGACGATGCTCTTGCCATGACCGGCGGCCTCGGGCCCGGTGGTGGGGCCCTTCCACGGGGCGTCGACGGCCTCCGCCTTCTTGACGGCTTGTTTCGCTCTGGAGAGGACGGTCGGGCAGCCGGGCTTCGCGGAGGTCCGGTGGGTCGTGGTGGAGGCGGCGCCGGGCTCGCAGCCGGCGGTGGCCACGGCCAGCAGCGCGATGGCCGTCAGGGCCGCCTTGCGGGTGGGGTGCACGGGTCTCCTCGCAGGGCACGGAGTGGTACGGAGGGTACGGGCCGGAGATGGATCGGGGGTCGACCGGGGATGGGCTGGGGCTGGGAGCAGACAGGTTACGGGTGGCGGCGCCGCGCCGGGCAGCCCCCTTCGGCACCCGCGGCCCCATCGAGCACAGTCTTGAACAAGCCAGCCCATGCGCCACCCTCGGCCTCCACCCCATGACCACCGGGCGGCCACCTCCCGGCCACCGGCTGGGCAGTTGGCGGGGTGCCGGGGGATACGTAGGTGACCTAAACCCAGCAAACCGTGGAAATTCCGTGGTCGTTGAGAGCTCATGTCTTGCGCGTGTGCGCGCAGGCGGTAGTGTTCACGCCCGGCCAGGCATGTGGCGCGATTCCATCGCTCGCATTCCGGCCGGAATCGCCTTCGCCGACGTCCCGTTTCCCGGTGTCGGCGATCGGCGGCAACAACACCTCGGTCACCGCTCAGGAGCACATCGAAGGAGGACCTGGGTGTCTGTGGACACGGCGGACCCGCCAGCCGACCAGGAGCCGTCCGGACACGCGCCGCCGCCGAGTTCGCGGTCCCGGCACACGACGGGGCGCAAGGCGGGCCGTACGACGGGCCGCACGACGGGTCGCACGACGGGTCGCAGGACGGAAGCCCTCGGCGCGCTCCTCGACCGCTGGCCGTTCCGGCGGAAGCTCAACGTCCTGGTGATCGTGCCGCTGGCGGTCGTCGGCGCGCTCCTCGGCCTCGCCGTGAACGGCCAGGTGCAGCAGGCCCTGGACGCCAACCGGATCGCCGAGCGGGTGCGCGACAGCGGCCAGGTGGCCCGGCTGATCAACGACGTACAGGCCGAGCACCGGGAGGCGCTCCTGCTCTCCGTCCAGCAGGAGTCGGTCCGCCCCGGGGCCACCCTCCCGTCCACCGCCGACTACCGCCGGGCGCAGCGGGTCACCGATGAGCAGGCCGCCGATGTGCGTTCGGCGTTCGGCTCCGCCCTGCCGAAGGAGGAGGGGCAGGCCCTCGACTACGTCCAGCGCCTGAGCGTGCTGCGGGACAAGGTCGAACGGGGCTCGGTGCCCGCCGCCGGTATCGACCCCGCGTACGCCGCGGCCGTCGGCTATCTCATCGACGGCATCGGGCTCGACCACTTCTTCGACAGCCCCTCGGCCTCCGTTATCGAACTGGTCGACGCCGTGATGCGTGCCGACGCCGCCCACGCGGCCTTCGAGGGCGGGGTGTTCTCCGCCCAGACCCGGGACGCCAACGGCCTCACCGAGTACACCCGCGCGGTCGGCGCCCACCGGGTCTACGAGGAGCAGTCGGAACGTTTCGCCAGGGTCGCCGACCCCGACCAGGTCCTGCGCCTCGACGGCATCGAGCGGAACGCCGAGGAGAACGGCATCGAGGACCGGTTCGCCGAGCTCCAGATCGACCCCAGCTCGCTGCAGGGCCAGTCGCCGCGGCAGCTGCGCACGGTGATGGCCCAGGGCAACCGGCAGGCCGAGGCCCGCCTCGAGATCGCCCGCTCGCTGATCGGCGAGATCGCCGACCGGGCCGCCGGTCTCTCCGACGACGCCCTGTACAAGGCGCTGGCCCTGCTCGCCCTCGCCGTCCTCGGCTTCGCCGCCTGGCTGACGTTCTCGTTCCTGGTCCGGCGCTCCGTCGTCCGCCCCCTGGCGGCCCTCACCGGCGCCGCCCACCAGGTGGTCGAGGTGGCGGACGAGGAACTCGCCAAGGTCGAGGACGACGACACGACCGACACCACCCCGCTGCGGCCCCGGCCGATCCCCGTCCCGGTGCGCGACGAGATCGGCGATCTGGCCGAGGCGTTCAACCAGGTGCAGGTCACCGCCGCGGCGCTGCTGGAGCGGCAGGTGCTCAGCCGCCGCAACGTCGGCGAGATGTTCGGCAACGTCGGCCGCCGGGTCAGCAACCTCACCACCCGCCAGCTCACCCTGATCGACGCCGTCGAACGCGAGGAGACCGCCCCCGACATCCTGGAGCGGCTCTACCGCATCGACCACATCGCCGTACGCCTCCAGCGCAACGCCGACAGTCTGATGCTGCTCGCCGGAATCCGGGAGACCGAGCTGGACGCCCGGCCGACGACGCTGGCCGATGTCATCCGCGCGGCGCTCGGCCAGATCGAGGGGTACCAGCGGGTGTCCCTGCGGTCCGAGACCGAGGTCACCGTCGCGCCCGACATCACGGGCGACCTCACGCTGATGCTCGCCGAGTTGCTGGAGAACGCGGTCTCGTTCTCCCCGTCCGACACCCCCGTCGAGGTCGTCGTCCGGCCCGGCACCGATGTCACGGCGGACGGCGGCGCGCTGATCGAGGTCATCGACCACGGGCTCGGCCTGGCCGCGGAACGCCTCGAGGAGGAGAACGCCCGCCTGGTGCGGCGCGAGCGGCTCGACCTCGTACCGACCAAGGTGCTCGGCCTCTTCGTGGTCGGCAGCCTCGCCCGGCGCTGGGGCATCCGGGTCACGCTGAGCCGTACGCCGGGCGGCGGGGTCACGGGCAGTGTGTGGGTGCCGTCGGCGCTGCTGGTGGCGCGGGGGGCGGGGGAGGAGCCGTCGGTCGCGGGATCGGGTCCGGTTACGGCCGCGGGGTCCGGTAAGGGCGCGGCAGGGGCCGGGCGGGAGCCCGCGCCCGCGCCTGCCGTCACGCCTCCGCCCGCACGGGCCTCCGGGTCCTCCGCCACCGCGCCCGGGCGTCGCCCGGCGGCGCCGGTGACGGAGTCGGGTCTGCCGCGGCGCGTCCCGGCGACGTCCCGTACGAACCCGGAGTCGGCTCCCACCGCGAAGGAGACGCAGAGCGCGAACGAGCCGAATGCCGGGAAGGAGCCGTCGGCCGGGAAGGAGCGGTCCGCCGGGAACGGGCCGAACGCCACCCCGGCCGCCGCCCCCGGCTCCCGACCCCTCCGCCGCCGCGTCCGGGGCGCGACGCTCGACAAGACCACCTCACCGGCCGACCGGGCGATCCCGGCGACGCGCCGGCCCGCCGACGCCGACGCGGTCCGCTCCGAACTCGACGAGTTCGAGGCGGCCGTACGCAGGGCGGAGCAGGACAGCGCCGCCGCCACCCCGGCCGAAGCCATGCCATCGACACATCAGCGACCCCGGAAGGAGTCGGGCAGTGACCACGCCGACAGATAAGAGCGGTACCGCTGAGCGGGAAGCCACCGATCTGCGAGCCGCCGCGGCCGACTTCACCTGGCTGCTGGACCGATTCGCCACCCAGACCGCCGGTGTCGTCGACGCCATCGCGGTGTCCTCCGACGGCCTGCTGATCGCCGTCTCCCAACTGCGGGAACAGGCCGACTCCGAGCGACTCGCCGCGATCGTCTCCGGTGTCACCAGCCTCGCCGCCGGTGCCTCCGGCAACTACGGCCTCGGCGGCCTGAACAAGGTCATCATCGATCTCGAGGGCGGCCATGTGCTGGTGTCGTCCATCGGCTGCGGTGCCGTGCTCGGCGTGGTGACCACGAAGGAGGCGAAGCTGGGCAACATCGCGTACGAGATGACCCTCTTCGCCAACCGGGCCGGGACCGCGCTCACCCCGCAGCTCGTCATGGAGCTGAAGAAGAGCGCCGGGTCCGTCGGCTGACGGGTCGCGGGGCGCATGGAGGAGGGGGGTCGAGATGGTCGCCGGTGAACCAGTACCGCACGAAGCGGCAGCGCATGAGGTGACGGGGCAGGAGGCGGAGGACGACGCCCGGACCGCCCCGGAGCCGCCCGAGCCGACCGAGCCCGTAGGGCCGACCGAGCCCGAGGAGGCGACCGAGCAGGCCGAGCCCGTAGGGACAACCGAGCAGGCCGACCGCCCCCAAGAGCAGCCGGAGCCGCCCGAGGCCGTCGAGCCGCCCGAGCCCGCCGTCCGCGCTTCCGCCGTCCGCCCGTTCCTGCTGACCGCGGGCAGGGTGTCCGGGAGCGGCGCCGCGCCACCGCTCCCGGTCGAGACCCAGATCGTGGCGACGCCGGACGGGCTGTCCGCCCTGCGGTCGCTCACCTTCGAACGCCGCGACATCGTCGCCGCCTGCCGGCGCCCCCAGTCGGTGGCGGAGCTGGCCGCCCGGCTGCATCTGCATCTCAACGTGGTCCGGGTCCTCGCGGAGGACCTGTGCGCCGCCGGACATCTGGCGGTCCACGTCCCGAACGCCGGGACCGTTCACGACATCTCCGTACTGCGAAGGGTTATCGATGGTCTCCGTGCCGTCCCCGACTCACGGGGCTCACTCCGCGACAGCGGTTGAAGAACCGCCACTGCCGGTCAAGCTGGTCATCGCCGGTGGCTTCGGGGTCGGCAAGACCACGGCGGTGGGCGCGATCTCCGAGATCCGGCCGCTGACCACGGAGGCGTTGATCACGGAGGTCGCGGCGGGCGTGGACGACCTCACGCATACCCCCGGCAAGACCACCACCACGGTCGCCATGGACTTCGGCGTCATCGCCATCGACCCGAAGCTGAAGCTGTATCTGTTCGGTACGCCGGGCCAGGACCGCTTCGGCTTCATGTGGGACGACGTGGTCGAGGGCGCCCTCGGCGGTCTGGTGATCGTGGACACCCGCCGTCTGGACGACTGCTACGCGGCGGTGGACTACTTCGAGCACAAGGACATCCCCTTCGCCGTCGCCATCAACGCCTTCGACGGCGAGGTCCAGCACGATCTGGACGAGGTCCGCTGGGCCCTGGACATCTCCGAGCACGTCCCGCTGATCGTCTTCGACGCCCGTGAGACGGGCTCGGTCCGCGACGCGCTCCTGGTCGTCCTCGACGTGGCCCTTTCCCGCGCCCAGTCCGCCGCCAGTCCGGCCTGACAGGACGTAACGGAACGGCCGACGACGCAGACCGGGATCAGCAGGACCGAGATCAGCAGACCGAGATCACGGGTCGCCCGCCTCCGACAGCGACCGCAGATGCGTACGGCGCCCGTCCTGGTCCAGGATGCCCAGGGCCTCGGCCGGCCCGCCGTGCGCTCCGAAGGCGTGGGGGATCATCGTGGAGAACTCCGCCGCCTGCCCGGTCTCGACGACGATCCTCCGATCCCCCAACACGAGTGTGACGGCCCCGGACAGGACCGTGAACCAGTCCCTGCCCGGATGGACCTTGAGCGCCTCGGAACTGGTCGGGGCCGGTTTGGTGAGGCGTAGTTTGGCCACGATGACCCCGGGCTGCCGGTTCAGCATCCAGGTGGTCAGCCCGCGCGCCGCGTCATGCTGCGGCCGGATGATCACGTCATCGTCGGCGGTCGATTCCACCAGCTGATCCAGACTGGTCCCCAGGGCCCGCGCTATCGCGCTCAACTGATCAAGACTGATCCGTCGATGCCCCGTCTCGATCCGGCTCAGCGTGGACGGACTCAGATAGCAGCGGGCGGCCAGATCGTCCAGCGACCAGCCCATGGCCGAACGCAGTCCCCTGATCCGCTTGCGAACCAGGGCGTCGAGAGCGCTGTCCTCTTGCGTCATACGCAAGATGGTATGTCGCTGAGGCAAGGCCCACTTACGCTCGAAACATGACGGACCACCACCACGAGCACCATCACCAGCACCACCACCAACACGGCGCCGCCGGGGCGGACGACTCGGGCTGGGCCGAACTCCTGGATCTCGACGCCGAGGTCCTGCACACCTATCTGTCCGAAGTGACCTCTCAGCTGGCCCAGTTGACGCGGGACGACCCGCCCCACCGCATCCTCGACCTGGGCAGCGGCACCGGCACCGGCACCCTCGCCCTGCTCCAGCGCTTCGAGGACGCCGAGGCGATCGCCGTCGACCGATCCCCTGACCTCCTGGACCATCTGCGGGGCAAGGCCCGCGCACGTGGAGTGGCGGACCGCGTCCGCACCGTCCAGGCCGATCTGGACGACACATGGCCGGACTTCGGCGCCGTGGACCTGGTGTGGGCGTCGGCGTCCGTCCACCACCTCACCGACCCCGACCGTGGCTTGCGTGAGATCTTCGAGCGGCTGCGCCCCGGCGGTCTGCTGGCCGTGATCGAGATGGCCGGCTTCCCGCGCTTCCTCCCCGATGACGTGGGCCGAGGGCGCCCCGGCCTGGAAGCCCGCTGTCACGCCGTACAGGCCCAGGAGCACGCCGAGCGGATGCCGGAGCTGGGCTCCGACTGGGGCCCTCGCCTCTCCCGCGCCGGATTCGGCATCGTGACGGAGCGCCCCTTCGCCATCGATCTGCGTCCCCCGCTCCCCGAGCCCACCGGCCGCTACGCCCAGGCGTTCCTCCGCCGCATGCGTTCCCATGTGGCGGAGCGCCTGAGCCCCGACGACCTGGCCACCCTCGATCACCTCCTCGACAGCGACGGCCCGGACGGCGTGCTGCGACGCGACGACCTCGCCGTCCGCGCCGAGCGCACCCTGTGGGCGGCCCGCCGCCCATGACCCGTCAACGGGCCGGAGGAAGCCCGAGGAAGTCGGCGAGCTGTTCAATCGTGTGGTCGAAGAACTCGTCCGTGGGATCCACACTGCCGACGAACTGACCGAACAGCTCGAAGCTCAGCATCCCGAACAACTGCGTCCACACCACGATGCCGCGGTTGAGCGTCTCCAGCGGCAGATCCGGCGCGATCCGCTCACCATCCGGCGCGACCTGCTCGCCCAGTGCCCGCAACTGACCGGCCAGGCCGTCGGTCAGGGGCGGGCCTTCGAACGCGGGCGAAGGGTTCGTCTCCCGCAGAATCCTGATCAGGACCATCGGTACGCGCGCGGCCGAGGCGACCGTGTCCTGCGGGGCGGCGTACCCCGGGATCGGTGAACCGTAGATCAGGGCGTACTCATGCGGATTGGCCCGCGCCCAGTCCCGTACCGCGTGGCACGCCTTGCGCCAGCGCTCCCGCGGCGCGCCCCCCACCGCGGCCTTCTCCGCCCGCTCGCCCACCGCGTCGTACGCGTCGATGATCAACGCGGTGAGCAGCTCGTCCCTGCTGGCGAAGTAGCGGTAGAGGGCCGACGACACCATGCCCAGCTCCCGGGCGACCGAGCGCAACGAGAGTTTCTGGGCGCCATCCACCGCGAGCTGACGCCGGGCCTCGTTCTTGATCTCCTGCGTGAGCTCCGCCCGGGCCCGGTCCCTGGCTGTCCGACTGGCGTTCATACCGACCAGTGTGCCATGAGCGAGAGCAGCGCACGATTCCGAGAGCACTGCTCTTGACTTGTGGGTGGGGTCCGGTGTTCAGTGATCTCAACAGAGAGCACTGCTCTCGCCGCCTGAATACTGCTCTCGCGCGTCGAGAGTCGAAGAGGGATGACATGACCGAGCTCCGCAACCTCAAGCCCAGCACGTTCGACAGGATCTTCAACGGCCTCGCCAAGCGCCTGGCGAAGCTCGGCATCGGCCTGGCCGGAAGCCAGATCCTGGCCGTCCGCGGCCGCAAGAGCGGCGAGTGGCGCACCACCCCGGTCAACCCGCTCACCCTGCGCGGCGAGCGCTACCTCGTCGCCCCGCGCGGCCACACCCAGTGGGTGCGCAATATGCGCGCGGCCGGCGGTGGCGAACTGCGGCTGGGCCGCAGGGTGGAGCCGTTCAGCGCCGTCGAGGTCGAGGACGGCGCGAAGCCGGAGATCCTGCGGCTGTACCTGAAGAAGTGGGCGTGGGAGGTCGGCCGCTTCTTCGACGATGTCGACGCGCATTCGAGCGACGAGAAGCTGCTGGAGATCGCGCCCGGCTTCCCGGTGTTCAGGATCAGCGCGCGGGGATGACCCGCGGGTCGCGCGACCCGCCAACGACGCATTCCACCGACCGCTTTACCCAACTCGCCCACAACGGAGGGAAACCCATGTCCAGCACTCGCCCGTCGGCCACGCCGAACTCGAACCACCGGTCCCGGCGCGCCGTACGCACCACCGCCCTCACGATCGCGCTCGCCGCCGCGGGCGTCCTCGGGATGGCCGCCCCGCAGACCCACGCCGCGCCCGCGAGGGCCAAGGCCGCCCAGGCCGCCCATCACAACGACCCCTCCACCTGCCGCGGCGAAGGCGTCGACCCCACCGCCCGGATCCGCTACCAGTCCGATGTCGTGATCAAGGCGCCGCTGAGCACCGTCTTCGCGTTGCAGACCGACGTGGAGCGCTGGCCGAACTGGCAGCCTCCCGTCCTCACCAT
>NZ_JAAAYH010000241.1:0-14035 GCF_018035285.1 Streptomyces sp. MK37H
CCCCACCGAGGAGCCCCGTGAGCCGCCCCGTGACCGCCCGTGTGCCCGCCAAGGTCAACGTCCAGCTCGCTGTCGGCGGACTGCGTCCCGACGGGTTCCACGACCTCGCCAACGTCTTCCTCGCCGTCGGGCTCCACGACGAGGTCACCGCCACCCCCGCCGACGCCCTCCGGATCACCGTCGAGGGCGCGGACGCCGGCCAGGTGCCGCTGGATCGCACCAACCTCGCGGCCCGCGCCGCTCTCGCGCTCGCCGAGCGGCACGGCATCGAGCCCGGCGTGCACCTCCACATCGCCAAGGACATCCCGGTGGCGGGCGGCATGGCGGGCGGCAGCGCGGACGCCGCCGGGGCGCTGCTGGCGTGCGACGCGCTGTGGGGCACCCGGGCGACCCGGGCCGAACTCCTCGAGCTCTGCGCCGAGTTGGGCAGCGACATCCCCTTCAGCCTCGTCGGCGGCGTGGCACTCGGCCGCGGCCGGGGCGAGCTGCTGACGCCGCTGGAGACCGGCGGCACCTTCCACTGGGTGTTCGCCGTGGCCGACGGCGGGCTGTCCACCCCCGCCGTCTACCGCGAATGCGACCGGCTGCGCGAGGCGTCCGGCGCGGGAGCGAGCGCCGCCGATGTGCCCGACCCCGAGCCCTCCCCGGCGCTGCTGGACGCGCTGCGCACCGGCGACGCCACCGCGCTGGCCGCCGCCGTCTCCAACGACCTCCAGCCCGCCGCGCTCTCGCTGCGCCCCGCGCTCGCCGACACCCTGCGCGCCGGCGCGGACGCGGGCGCGCTCGCCTCCCTCGTCTCCGGCTCCGGTCCGACCTGCGCCTTCCTGGCCAAGGACATCGAGGCCGCGCAGGGGGTGGCGACGGCGCTGGCCGCCTCGGGCACCTGCCGTACGGTCCGGGTCACCTCCGGCCCGGTCCCCGGGGCGCGGCTGGTCGGCGTCTGAGCGGCTGGTCGACGCCTGAGCGAGCGGCTGGTCGGCGCCTGAGCGTTGGTCCGCGCCTCAGCCTTTGGTCGGCGCCTGAGCGAGGCGCCCCGCGCGGCGACTACCCTGGGATGCCGATCGATCCGCGTAATGGAGTGTGATGGCGACCAACCTGGTCAACGTTGAATCCGTCGGCAAGGTGTACGGCACCCGTGCCCTGCTGGACGGCGTCTCCCTCGGAGTGAACGAGGGCGACCGCATCGGCGTCGTCGGCCGTAACGGCGACGGCAAGACCACGCTCATCCGGATCCTCGCCAAGCTGGAGCCCGCCGACGACGGCCGCGTCACCCACGCCGGTGATCTGCGGCTCGGCGTGCTCACCCAGCACGACTCGCTCGACCCCGCGGCCACCATCCGCCATGAGGTGATCGGCGACCTCGCCGACCACGAGTGGGCCGGTGACGCCAAGATCCGGGACGTGCTCACCGGGCTGTTCGGCGGGCTCGACCTGCCCGGCTTCCCCCAAGGCCTCGACACGGTCATCGGCCCGCTGTCCGGGGGTGAGCGCCGCCGTATCGCGCTCGCCCAGCTGCTGATCGCCGAGCAGGACCTGATCGTCCTCGACGAGCCCACCAACCATCTCGACGTCGAGGGCATCTCCTGGCTGGCCGGGCATCTGCGCGCCCGCCGCTCGGGCCTGGTGGTGGTCACCCACGACCGCTGGTTCCTCGACCAGGTCTGCACCCGGATGTGGGACGTCCAGCGCGGCGCCGTCCACGAGTACGAGGGCGGCTACAGCGACTACGTCTTCGCCCGCGCCGAGCGCGAGCGCATCGCCGCCGGCGAGGAGGCCAAGCGGCAGAACATGATGCGCAAGGAGCTCGCCTGGCTGCGCCGCGGCGCCCCCGCCCGCACCAGCAAGCCCCGCTTCCGCATCGAGGCGGCGAACGCGCTGATCGCGGACGTCCCGCCGCCCCGCGACAGCGCCGAGCTGATGAAGTTCGCCAACTCCCGGCTCGGCAAGACGGTCTTCGACCTGGAGGACGTGACCGTCACCGCCGGGCCCAAGGTGCTGCTCAAGCATCTGACCTGGCAGCTGGGGCCCGGCGACCGGATCGGGCTGGTGGGGGTGAACGGCGCGGGCAAGACCTCGCTGCTGCGCGCCCTCGCCGAGGCCGCCCGCAGCGAGGGCGAACAGCAGCCCGCCGGGGGCCGGATCGTGGTCGGCAAGACCGTAAGGCTCGCGTATCTGTCCCAGGAGGTCGCCGAACTCGACCGGAACCTGCGGGTCCTGGAGGCCGTCGAGCAGATCCGGCAGCGCGTCGACCTCGGCAAGGGCCGGGAGATGACCGCCTCCCAGCTGTGCGAGAAGTTCGGCTTCACCAAGGAGAAGCAGTGGACCCCGGTCGGCGATCTCTCCGGCGGTGAGCGGCGCCGGCTCCAGATCCTGCGGCTGCTGATGGACGAGCCCAATGTGCTCTTCCTGGACGAGCCCACCAACGACCTGGACATCGAGACCCTGACCCAGCTGGAGGACCTGCTCGACGGCTGGCCCGGCTCGCTCGTGGTCATCAGCCACGACCGCTACTTCATCGAGCGCACCACCGACCGGGTGCTCGCGCTGCTGGGCGACGCCACCCTGCGGATGCTGCCGCGCGGTGTGGACGAGTATCTGGAGCGGCGGCAGCGCGCCCTGGCCGCGGCCGCCCCGGCCGCCGCCGCGCCCGCCAAGCAGAAGACCGGCGAACAGGCCGCCCGGCAGCGGTCGGCGGCCGAGCAGCGCGCCGCCAAGAAGGAGCTTCAGCGCATCGAGCGGCGGCTGGACCGGATCAGCGAGCAGGAGTCCGAGCTGCACGAGCGGATCGCCGAGCACGCCACGGACTTCGCCAAGGTCGCCGAGCTCGATACCCAACTGCGCGAGCTGACGGGGGAGCGGGACGAGTTGGAGACCCGCTGGCTGGAGCTGGCCGACGACGCATGAGCCGACGACGCATGAGCCTACGACGCGCGATGTGACTGGCCTGAAAGCATCGTGTGAAGAGATTGTGCGGCGGTGGCGCGCACCCTGGCAACGGTCGCGTCACAGGCCGGTCTCAGCTGATCGATGACCTGGGCACTGGTCCCTATTGCGCCCCTTACGGGTGATACAAAGAACTCCCGCCTGCCTTCCGCTCAATGGCGGGGTGCCCTGTCCGATTCGCTCCTTCCCGGGGGGCTTTGACTCACCGGGATCGCGGGGGAGGCCGGTCGGACGACGGGTCCCGCATCTGAAGGAATTCGCATGTCACAGCCGCCTCCGCCGCCGAACCAGCCGCCGCAGGGCGGCTTCGGCGCGCCGCAGGAACCTGGTTACGGCTACCCACAGCAGCCGCCCACACCGCCTCCGGGCCAGCAGGGCTACGGCTATCCGCAGGCACCCGGCCAGCCGCCGCAGACCCCGCCGCCTCCGCCGCCGTCGGCACCGCCGACGCCGCCGCAGACGCCCCCGCAGGGCGCCGGCGGCTACGGCTACCCGGATCAGCCGGTGCACGGCCAGCCGCCCCAGGGCGGCGCGTCGCCGTACGGATCCGGCCAGCAGCCTTACGGTCAGCCGCAGTACGGCCAGCAGCCTTACGGACAGCAGCAATTCGGCCAGCCGCAGTACGGGCAGCCGCCGCAGGCCCAGTACCCCGGCGGCCCCGGTCCGGGCGGCCCCGGTGGCTCCGGCCAGTCCAAGCAGCGCATGGCGATCATCGTCAGCGCCGTGGTCGCGGTCGCGCTGATCATCGGCGGCGGCATCTGGTTCGCCACCAAGGACGACGGCGGCGGCAGTGAGGCCAAGGGCAAGGACAAGCAGTCCAGCCAGGGCGCCTCCAGCGGCACCACGGGCGGCGGGGACAAGCCCGCCAAGGCCGTGGACGCCAAGCTGCTCAACAAGGTCCCGATGCCCAAGGTCTCCGACCAGGTCACCGTCGAGGGCATGTGGACCACCGACGACACCTTCGTGAAGGCCGGTGTCTACAAGATCGTCGGCTATCCGCTGAGCGGCGGCGACGCCAAGTGGACGATCCCGCTGGACGGCGCGGTCTGCTGGTCCTCGGACCACCTCACCAAGGACGGCCTGACCACGGTCCTCTACCAGGAGGCCAAGCCGTCGGCCGAGGACAAGTACCCCAGCTGCACCGAGATCGGGCTGCTGGACCTCAAGAACGGCAAGATGCTGTGGCACCGGAACGTCAAGGAGGGTGACGAGAAGGTCTCCTTCGACGAGGTCACCATCGGCGGCGGCACCGTGGCCGCGGGCGGCACCAGCGGCGGCGCCGCCTGGTCCACCTCGGGCCAGTCCCTGTGGAAGCCCAAGTCGGGCGAGCAGTGCTCGGACGACGGCTACGCGGGCGGCGAGGACAAGCTGGTCGCGGTGCGCCGCTGCGGCGACTACGACAATCCGCAGATCCAGGTCCAGACGCTGAACCCGAAGACGGGCGCGGTGAAGTCGGCCTACAAGGTCTCGCAGGGCATCGACTACGTCCACGTCGCCTCCACCGATCCGCTGGTGATCGGCCTGGACGCCGGTGACTCCACCGGCTCGGCGGTCTCGGACTTCCTCGCCATCGACGACAGCGCCAAGACCGGCAAGGTGCTCGGCAAGATCGGCACCGAGAACGGCAAGTACGACGCAAAGTGCGAGTCGACCAACGTCGAGGGCTGCCGTAAGCTCGCCGTCTCCAAGTCGGCGAACACCCTCTTCCTCGGCTCCGAGGACCGCACCGACTCCAGCGCCGCGACGGCCAACGAGGTCGTGGCCTTCGACCTGAAGACCGGCAAGCCGATCGGGAAGACCGACGGGGTCAAGGGCGCCGCCCTCACCCCGCTCGGGCTGGACAAGGACGGCTCCGTCCTCGCCTACCAGGAGAGCACCTGGGAGACCGGCGGCGCGGTCTGGCGGATCGACCCCAAGTCGTACGCCAAGACCAAGCTGCTGCAGAACCCCGTCGCCAGCCATGAGATGGAGCAGAAGTTCAGCCCCAGCTACTCGGAGATCATCTACTCCGGGGAGCACCTCTACATGAGCGACGTCTACGCCAGCAAGCCCTCGGGCACCTACGACCGGGACGACCCGCTGGCGATCATCTTCGGCGCGAGCTGACGTTCCGGCGTCCGCCCGACCGACCTGACGGCGGCCCCGCCCGTACGACACCGTACGGACGGGGCCGCCGCTGTGTGCGCCGGCGGAGCGCCGGGGTGCGCGCCCCCGGGGAACCCGGCCGCATCGATCGGATTGGGACGTCAACCGGACGTCAAGTAGGCACGAATGGCCGGGATTTCGGCATTCCGAGGGGCTTCTGCCCGGTAAGGGGCGCGCAACGTCGAACAAGCGTGTAGCTTTCCCCCCTGAGCGAATGGGGGGAGCTCATGGGCGTGCGACTCATGGTGGTCGACGATCACCGTCTGCTCGCGGAGGCGCTCGCCTCGGCGCTGAAGCTGCGCGGGCACCGGGTGCTCGCCGCGGCGGCGCCGAGCGCGGGCGCGGCGGACCTGGTGGTGAGCCGGGCACCTGAGGTGTGCCTGCTGGGCACGGCGGCACCCGCCGAGCCGGGGGTGTTCGACCCGGTGGCGCGGATCAAGAAGGAGCGGCCGCAGGTCGCGGTCGTGGTGCTCGGCCCGGTGCCGAGCCCGCGCGGCATAGCCGCCGCCTTCGCCGCCGGGGCGTCCGGCTATGTGCGCCACGACGAGCGGATCGAGGGCGTCGAACGCGCCATGATGAAGGCGCGCGCGGGCGAGGCGGCCGTGGCACCCCAACTGCTCCAGGGGGCGTTCGCGGAGCTGCTCAACCCCGCGGCCCAGCCGGACGACGAGGGGGCCCGGCTGCTGCGGATGCTGACCCCGCGCGAGGTGGAGGTGCTGGTGCGGGTCGCCGAGGGCGAGGACACCCGGCTGATAGCGGCGGGCATGGGGATCGCCCCCAGCACGGCCCGCACCCATGTGCAGCGGGTGCTGATGAAGCTCGGGGTGGGCTCGCGGCTGGAGGCGGCGGCCCTGGCGGCGCGTACGGGGCTGCTGGACCGCGCGGCGACGCGCCGGACCGTGTCGGCCCCGCCCCAGCCGCCTCCCGCGCCTGAACCGCCCGCGTCGGCGCCGTAGGCCTCAGGCCGTGCCGGGCGCGGTGGCCGGGTGCCCGCGTCGCTCAGCCCGCTCCGGACCCGGGCTCTCGGTCCCCGGGCTCTCCGGCCCCGGGGCCGCCCCCGGGCCGAGCGGGCTCCGGCTTGGGCCCGGCCCCGGGCGCGGACAGCGGCCTGAGCTTCATCCAGAGCAGGAAGAGCAGGCCGACCGCGAGCATGCACGACCCCGTCCAGAGGTTGATGTTGATGCCCGACGCCTTCCTCACATCCGCGTCCGAGGCGGTGAACCCGGCGATGAGGACGATGATCCCGTAGATCACGAACAGCCCGCCGATGATCCGCCGCACATCGAACAGCCGGGCCGCGGTCGCCGACTTCTGCTCCAGGTCCTCGACCTCGTGCCGGTATTCGTACTCCTCACTCATGGCGCACGCTCCTTAATCCCGGAAGGGTCACAAATCCCGGAAGGGTCACAGGGAGAACGGGATGTAGCACAGGGCCGCGAGGATCAGCGCGCTCCAGCCCAGCACGGCCGGACGGCGGTACCACGCCTCGTCGCCCGGCGCCGGTGGCTCGGCCACCCCGGGCGCGGTGGTGCCGTAGACCAGACCGGCCAGCGACTCCACCGGCTTGGGCTTGGTGAACGGTGTCACCGTGACCATCACCACCCCGCCGACCACGAACGCCACGATGGCCGAGACGAAGTTGGCGCCCTGGTCGCTGGGGATGGAGATGACGTCCGCCCGGTAGAGCCAGAAGTAGTTGATCAGCGCGGCCACCGTGCCGCACAGCAGCCCCCAGAACCCGGCCGCGGCGGTGGCCCGCTTCCAGAACATCCCGATGATGAAGACGCAGAACAGCGGCACGTTGAAGAACGAGAACAGGGTCTGGAGGTAGTTCATGATGTTGCTGAACGAGGAGGCGATGAACGCCGTCCCCATACCGGCCAGTACCCCGATCGCCGTCACCACCCGCCCGGTCAGCAGGTAGTACTCGTCCGACCGGCCCTTCCGCGCATACGCCCGCCAGATGTCGTTGGTGAAGACCGTGTTGAAGGACGACACATTGGCCGCCATGCCCGCCATGAAGGCGGCCAGCAGCCCGGTCACCGCGAGCCCCAGCACCCCGTTGGGCAGCAGCTCGCTCATCAGCAGCGGAATCGCGTCGTTGTACTGCAGCCCGCTCTTCTTCGAGCCGATGTCCGGCTCCATGACCAGTGCGATCAGCCCGGGCACCACCACGATCAGCGGGATGAACATCTTGGGGAACGCGGCGATCAGCGGGGTGCGCTGAGCGGCCGAGAGGTTCTTGGCCGACAGGGCGCGCTGCACCTCGGCGAAGTTGGTCGTCCAGTAGCCGAAGCTCAGACAGAAGCCGAGGCCCAGCACGATGGTCAGCCAGTTGGCCCCCAGCGGGTTGGCCGAGCCGATGCCGGTGCCGCCCCACGCGGAGACGAAATTGGGCCCGTGGGAGTCCGTGAGCGAGTCCTTGAGCCCGCCGAAGCCGCCGATCCGCCGGAGGCCGACGACGGTGAGCGGGATCAGGGCGGCCAGGATCACGAAGAACTGCAGCACCTCGTTGTAGATCGCCGAGGAGAGCCCGCCGAGGGTGATGTACGCGAGCACGAAGAGCCCCGCGACCACGATGGCCACCCACTGCGGCCAGCCCAGCAGCGCCTCCACCACGATCGCCATCGCGTAGAGGTTCACCCCCGCGATCAGCACGGACGCGATCGAGAAGATGATCGAGCTGAGCAGATGCGAGGACGGTCCATAGCGGTGCAGCAGGAACTCGGGGACGGACCGTACCTTGGAACCGTAGTAGAACGGCATCATCACCAGGCCGAGGAAGACCATGGCCGGAATCGCCCCGACCCAGTACCAGTGCACCGTGTACACCCCGTACTGCGCGCCGTTGGCGGCCATCCCCAGGATCTCCAGGGCGCCCAGATTCGCGGCGACGAAGGCCAGGCCGGTGACCCACGCGGGCAGCGACCGGCCGGAGAGAAAGAAGTCGAGGCTGGTCTTGACGCTCGCTCTGGCGGCGAATCCCACGCCGAGGACGACGGCGAAATAGAGGATCAGGATCGTGTAGTCGAGTGCGTTGGTGGGGAGCCGTAGCCCTTCGGCCAGATAGTGCATGGTCTCGCCTCATCGCCTGAACGGAATGCACCAGAAACGTTCGGTGAACGTATCCGAATTCTTGTGGTTTGTCCGAGCGCCTACGCCGCACATTGACGGCACTGTTGGCTTGTGGTTCATTATGTTGAGTTGTGTTGGGTGCATATGACAGGAGCTGGCGGAGTGAAGAAGACGGCGACGCGGCTTGCGGACGGACGCGAGCTGATCTATTACGACGCGCGCGACGACGCGGTGCGCGACGCCGTCGACCAGCGGCCGCTCGACCCCATCGCGACCCGCTCGGAGATCCGGCACGACCGCCTGCTCGGCGACCGGGTGGCGATCGCCTCCCACCGCCAGGCCCGCACCTACCACCCGCCGACCGACGAATGCCCGCTGTGCCCCTCCCGCGAGGGGCGGCACAGCGAGATCCCCGCCTCCGACTACGACGTCGTGGTCTTCGAGAACCGCTTTCCCTCGCTGGCCGGTGACTCGGGCCGGTGCGAGGTCGTGTGCTTCACCTCCGACCACGACGCCTCCTTCGCCGACCTCGACGCCGAACAGGCCGCTCTGGTGCTCGACGCCTGGACCGACCGCACCGCCGAGCTGGCCCAACACCCCGCCGTCGAGCAGGTCTTCTGCTTCGAGAACCGCGGCAAGGAGATCGGCGTCACCCTCGGCCATCCGCACGGCCAGATCTACGGGTATCCCTTTGTGACCCCTCGTACACGGCTGATGCTCCGTTCGCTCGGCGAGCACCGTGCGGCCACCGGTCGGAATCTGTTCGATGATGTGGTCGCCGATGAGCTGGCCGACGGGCGCCGGGTGGTGCTCGACGGCGAGCACTGGGTCGCGTTCGTGCCTTACGCCGCCCACTGGCCCTACGAGGTGCACCTCTACCCGAAGCGGCGGGTCCCGGACCTGCCGGCGCTGGACGAGGCCGCGCGCACAGAGTTTCCACAGATGTATCTGGAACTCTTGAAGCGCTTCGACCGGATTTTCGGGGAGGGTGAGCCGCCCACGCCCTATATCTCCGCCTGGCACCAGGCGCCGTACCACCTGACCGACCGCGGTGAATTCGCACTTCACCTCGAGCTTTTCACCATCCGCCGCACTTCCGGCAAGCTGAAGTTTCTCGCGGGTTCCGAATCCGGCATGAATGTGTTCATCAACGATGTGCCGCCGGAGGCCGCGGCCGAGCGACTGCGAGAGGTAGCGAGCAAGTGAGCAATGCGCAGCAGAAGAAGTACCTGGTCACCGGCGGTGCCGGCTATGTCGGCAGCGTGGTCGCGGCGCATCTGCTCGAAGCCGGGCACCGGGTGACGGTGCTGGACGACCTCTCCACCGGCCATCGCGCCGGGGTCCCCGAGGGCGCGGAGTTCATCGAGGGCCGCATCCAGGACGCCGCCAAGTGGCTCGGCCCCTCCTACGACGGCGTGCTGCACTTCGCGGCGTTCTCCCAGGTCGGCGAGTCCGTCGTCAACCCCGAGAAGTACTGGGTCAACAATGTGGGCGGCACCACCGAGCTGCTCGCCGCGATGCGTGACGCCGGGGTGCGCACCCTCGTCTTCTCCTCCACCGCCGCCACCTACGGCGAGCCCGACCAGGTCCCGATCACCGAGGACCTCCCGACCGCGCCCACCAATCCCTACGGGGCCAGCAAGCTCGCCGTCGATCACATGATCAGCGGTGAGTGCGCCGCCCACGGCCTGGCCGCGGTCTCCCTGCGCTACTTCAACGTCGCGGGCGCCTACGGGGCCTACGGCGAGCGCCATGACCCCGAGTCCCACCTCATCCCCCTGGTGCTCCAGGTCGCCCAGGGCCGCCGTGAGGCCATCTCCGTCTTCGGCGACGACTACGCCACCCCCGACGGCACCTGCGTCCGCGACTACATCCACGTCGCCGACCTCGCCGACGCCCATCTGCTCGCCCTCGGCGCGGCGTCCTCCGGTGAGCATCTGATCTGCAACCTCGGCAATGGCAACGGCTTCTCCGTCCGCGAGGTCATCGAGACGGTGCGCCAGGTCACCGGCCACCCCATCCCGGAGATCGCCGCCCCGCGCCGCGGCGGCGACCCGGCGGTCCTGGTGGCCTCCGCCGAGCGTGCCAAGGAGCGCCTGGGCTGGCGCCCGACCCGCGCCGACCTGGCCGGAATCGTCGCGGACGCATGGGAGTTCGCGCAGCGGAGGGAGAGTCAGTGACGGACGAGCACGGCCCCGGGCGGATCACGGCGGAGTTCCGCGAGGTCTACGGCACCGAGCCCGGCGGCGTCTGGGCGGCGCCGGGCCGGGTCAATCTGATCGGCGAGCACACCGACTACAACGACGGCTTCGTGATGCCGCTCGCCCTGCCCCACACCTGCCTGGCCGCCGCCTCCCCGCGCAACGACGGGGTGCTGCGGCTGCATTCGGGCGACGTCCCGGGCGGGGTCGTCGAGCTGCGGGCCGAGGAGCTTGCGCCGGTCGCGGGCGGCGCCGGCGGCGGTGACCGCGGCGGCTGGGCGGCCTATCCGGCCGGAGTGGTCTGGGCGCTGCGCGAGGCGGGGCTGCTGACGGGCGGGGCCGGTGGTGCGGATCTGCACTTCGAGTCCACCGTGCCCACCGGCGCCGGGCTGTCCTCGTCCGCCGCGCTGGAGGTGGCCACGGCCACCGCGCTCAACGACCTGTACGGGCTGGGGCTCACCCCGCCGCGCATCGCCCAGCTGTGCCAGCGCGCGGAGAACGCGTTCGTGGGCGTCCCCTGCGGGATCATGGACCAGATGGCGTCAGCGTGCTGCACCGAGGGGCACGCCCTCTTCCTCGACGCCCGTGATCTCACCCAGCGCCAGGTGCCGTTCGACCTGGCGGCCGAGGGGCTGCGGCTGCTGGTCGTGGACACCCGGGTCAAGCACGAGCTGGGCGACGGCGCCTACGCGAGCCGGCGCGCCGCGTGCGAGGCGGCCGCGCGGGCGCTCGGGGTGCGGGCGCTGCGGGACGTGCCCTTCGAGGGGCTGGACGCGACGCTCGCCGAGCTGGAGCGGCTGGGCTGCGACGCGGCCACCCGGCGGCGGGTGCGCCATGTGGTGACCGAGGACCGCCGGGTGGAGGAGGTCATCGAGCGGCTCGACGCGGGGGACACCCGGTCCATCGGGCCGGTGCTGACCGCCGGGCACGCCTCCTGCCGCGACGACTTCGAGATCTCCTGTGAGGAGCTCGACCTGGTCGTGGAGACGGGATGTGCGGCGGGGGCGCTCGGGGCGCGGATGACCGGGGGCGGCTTCGGCGGCTCGGCCATCGTGCTGGTGGCCGAGGCGGACGCGGACGCGGTGAGCAAGGCGGTGACCGAGGCGTTCGGCGCGGCCGGGCACCGGGCGCCGCGGATCTTCCCGGCGGTGCCGAGTGCGGGGGCGCGACGGCTGTAGGGGGCCGTACCCACCGGCCTTTGATCGCCTCTCGGTAAATTTTCGTCGCTCCTGGATCTCGTACTCCCCAAGAGCGAACAAGAAACCCACAGTGAACAGCCGAGAGCAGTCAGTTTCGCCAATCCGCTTCCTATATGAGACCACGGCCTTACTCTGAGTACAGCGTCGGTGGGGGCCGACGCTTATCAGGGGGCGAGACAGTCAGGTACGACGTCCGGGGTGGGGTAGCAATCACTGCACGGCGGCGGCCGTGCGGCTTGCGGTGACCTTGCGCCGGGCGCCGTACCCGCACTGTTTCCCGGTGTATCCGGAACCTTTCATCCGGCGTCGTGGGGGGTTGTTCGTGGCACGTATTCGGGTTCTCGTGGTCGACGATCATCGTATTTTCGCCGAGTCCTTGGCGGCCGCCCTCGCGGCGGAGCAGGACGTGGACGTGGCGGCGGCCGGAAGCGGTCCGGCGGCGTTGCGCTGTCTGGAGCGCGCGGCGGCGGAGGGGCGCCGCTTCGACGTCCTGCTGGTCGACGCCGACTTGGGCACGGCCGCCGACGGTGTGGGGCCACCGCTTCCGGTGCCGGCCGAGCTGCCGAACGGCGGGGCGAACGGCACGGCGCACAGCGGCATCCATGGCGGGACGCACGTCGGCGCGCACGGCGGGCCGCACGGTGGGGCGCAGGGCGGGCCGCACGGTGGGGCCCATGGTGGCCCCGGGGCCCATGGCGGCCCCGCCCGGGCGGTGAACGGCCGGGCGGCCGATGGCATATCGCTCGTCGGCGCGGTCCGCTCCACCCAGCCGGGGGTGCGCACCGTGGTGCTGGCCGAGCGCGACGATCCGCGCCGCGCGGCGGCGGCGCTGCAGGCCGGGGCGTCCGGCTGGGTCGCCAAGGACTGCTCACTGGTCCGGCTGCTCGCGGTCATCCGGGGAGTGCTGCGGGAGGAGACCCATCTGCCGCCCGCTCTGCTCACCGGCGTCCTGCGGGAGTTGACGGCCGCCCGTAAGCACCGCACCGAAAGCGAGCGCCTGGTCGAGTCGCTGACGCCGCGTGAGCGGGAGGTGCTGCGCTGCATGGTGGCCGGGCTCGGCCGCAAGGCCGTCGCCGAGCGGCTCTTCCTCTCCCCGCACACCGTCCGCACCCATATGCAGAATGTGCTGGGCAAGCTGGGTGTGCACTCCACGCTCGCGGCCGTGGCGCTGGCCCGGCGGGCCGGTGTGGGCCCGGTCGACCTAGCCGGGGAGATTGTCGAACGGGGCGGTCAGCTGGCGTAGCAGCGCGGCCAGTTCGGCGCGCTGGGCCTGGGAGAGCTCGGCCAGGATGGCGTGCTCATGGTCCAGCAGCCCGGCCAGTGCCTGATCGGCGCGGTCACGCCCTTCGGCGGTCAGCCGGACCAGCACACCGCGCCGGTCACTGGGGTCGGGCCCCCGCTCGACCAGCCCCTTCTTGGCGAGCCGGTCGATACGGTTGGTCATGGTGCCCGAGGTGACCAGAGTCTGGGTCAGCAGCTGCCCGGGGGAGAGCTGATACGGGGGCCCGGCCCGGCGCAGCGAGGTCAGGACGTCGAACTCCCAGGGCTCCAGATTGTGCTCGGCGAAGGCGATCCGCCGTGCCCGGTCGAGATGGCGGGCGAGCCGGCTGACCCGGCTGAGCACTTCGAGCGGTTCCACATCGAGGTCGGGGCGTTCCCGCCGCCACGCCGCGACCAGCCGATCGACCTCGTCCTCCATGGCGATCAGTGTAGTGGGTCTGTCGACATGAAGTCTCTTGACGTCAAGAGATAACGTGGAGCACGGTAAGGCGCCGGGACGCGCGGAAGCGACCACGGCACCTCGTACCCGACCGTACCCGCAGGGGGACCGACCATGACCACCGCGCCCAACTGGGACCCTCGGCAGTATCTGCGCCACGCCGGCCACCGCACCCGCCCCTTCCTGGACCTGCTGGCCCACATTCCCGAGCTGCCCACCGACTCCGGCCGCCCGCCCCGCATCGCCGACCTGGGCTGCGGCCCCGGGAACGTCACCGCCCTGCTCTTCGACCGCTGGCCCGACGCCCAGGTCACCGGCCTGGACAACTCCGCCGAGATGCTCGCCGAGGCCCAGCCCCTCGCGGGCCCCACCACCGGCGGCGGCCGCCTCGGCCTCCGGCAGGCCGATGTGCGGAACTGGGCGCCGGACGAGCCCTACGACCTGATCGTCTCCAACGCCGCCCTCCAGTGGATCCCCGGCCACCCCGACGCCTTCCCCACCTGGCTGGCCGGACTGCGCCCCGGCGGCACCTTCGCCTTCCAGGTCCCCGGCAACTTCACCGCCCCCAGCCACACCCTGCTGCGCGACCTGTGCAACGCACCCGAGTGGCGCGAGCGCCTCGCCGCCCGCCTCCGCGACCCGGCCACCGTCCTGGAGCCCACCGAATACCTGGAGCGCCTGGCCGCCCTCGGCTGCGAGGTCGACGCCTGGGAGACCACCTATGCGCAGATCCTGACCGGCCCCGACCCCGT
>NZ_JAAAYH010000242.1:0-13998 GCF_018035285.1 Streptomyces sp. MK37H
AGCGTCGGCTCGGGCCTGCTGGTGGGCGGCTTCGTGGGCTCCGGCTTGCTGGTGGGCGGCTTGGTCGGCTCCGGCTTCGAGGTCGCCGTCGGGGCCGGCTTGGCCGGGCGGGAGTGGTCGGAGGTGGCCGCCTGGGCGGCGATGCCCCCGCCCACGATCAGGGCGACTCCGGCGGCCGACCCCACGATCCAGGGGCGCAGACGGCGGTTCGGCTTCTTGGCGCGGACGTGCTGCATACGGAACGACTCCCGAAAGGATTGAGCGAACGCTGAAGGGCGAGGCGTGCGCCGAGGATCCGAGGACCCGTTCCGGAGCCCGCCTTCAACCCACCAGACGTGCGGCCCCACCCGAGGTTGTCGCGCCCCGGAAAAATCTTTCGCCGATCGCCGTGCAACCGTTCCGGCCCTTGGCGGGTCGTACCTGGCATCGGGCTTCCGGGGGGGAATCCGGGGGGATTCGAGAGGAAGCCCTGGGAGGGGAGAACGAGGGGCCCGGACCACGGCCGGGCCCCTCGAAATATCACACCCTCAGAACGGCACCCCGCACCGCAGCAGCACATTCGCGTACGGCCGCGCCTCGCCCGTACGCACCACCAGCCTCACCCCCGCCGTCAGCGTCTTCAGCTCCTCGTGCGGGACCAGATCCAGCGCGGGAGCCGGGAAGAGGCGGTCGAGCAGGGCGGTCGCCCCGGGGTTGTGGTCGCGCACCTCCCGCGCCGCCGTGGCCCGTTCGGTCACCAGCTCGTCCAGCAGCCCGGTGAACACCCGCTCGAAGGACGGCACCCCGGCCGTGAAGGCGAGGTCCACCACGAACGGCCCGTCCGGTATCGGCAGGCCCGCGTCGCACACCATCACCGTGTCGGTGTGGCCCAACAGGGCGATGCCCGCGCTCAGATGGCGGTTGAGGATCCCGGACCGCTTCACAGAGCCGCCACCTCCTCGGCGCTCGGGAAGGATGCCTGCGCCCCGGCCCGGGTCACCGCGGCCGCGCCCACGCGCACCGCGAACCGCACCGCCGTCACCAGGTCGTCGCCGACGCCGAGGCGCCAGGCGAGCGCGCCGGTGAAGGCGTCCCCCGCGCCCGTGGTGTCCACGGCCGTCACCGCGGGACTGGGCACGAGCACCGTACGGTCGCCGTCGGCGACCAGCGCGCCCTCGCCGCCCAGGGTCACCACGACCGAGCGCGGACCGCGCGAGAGCAGGGCGTCGGCCCACTCCTCGGGGTCGTCGGAGGACCCCACCGGGCCGTCGCTGAGCAGGAACCGCGCCTCGTGCTCGTTGACCACCAGCGGATCACAGGCGGCCAGCACATCGGTGGGCAGCGGCGCGACCGGCGAGGGGTTGAGCACCACCCGCGGCCCGGGGCGGCCGCCGAAGCCCGCGGCCGCCGTACGGACCACCTCGGCGACCGACTCCAGGGGGATCTCCAGCTGCACCGAGACCACCCGCGCCGCGGCCAGCAGGCGTAGCGAGGCCCGGACGTCGCCGGGGGCCAGCCGGGCGTTGGCCCCCTGGGAGACCACGATGCTGTTGTCGCCCGAGGGGTCCACCGTGATCAGCGCGACCCCGGTGGGCGCGCCGCCGACGAGCACGCCCACCGTGTCGACCCCGGCCGACCGCTGCGAGTCCAGCAGCAGCCGGCCGTAGTCGTCGTCGCCGACCCGGGCCAGCAGGGCCGTCCGGGCCCCCAGCCGGGCGGCGGCGACGGCCTGGTTGGCGCCCTTGCCGCCCGGGTGGACCACCAGGTCGGACCCGAGGACCGTCTCACCGGCCCCGGGGCGGCGGTCGACTCCGATCACCAGATCGGCATTGGCCGACCCCACGACCAGCAGGTCGTAGTCGTGCATCCGCACGTCCTTTCGTTTGTCACTTCGCAGTGACGACCTTCACCGGCACCTTCACCGTGCCGTCGATCTTCTGCCCCTTGGCGGCCTTGACGGCGTTCTGCACCACCATCCGGCCCAACTCCTTCGGCTGCTGGGCGACGGTCGCGGCGAGGGTGCCGTTCTCGACGGCCTTGAGCCCGTCCGGGGTGCCGTCGAAGCCGACGACCGCGACGGACTTGCCCGCCTTGGACCCGAGCGCCTTGACCGCGCCGAGCGCCATCTCGTCGTTCTCGGCGAAGATCCCGTCGATGCCCGGGTGGCCCTGGAGCAGATTGGTGGTCACATCCAGTCCCTTGGCCCGGTCGAAGTCGGCGGTCTGCTTGCCGACGACCTTGATGTCCGGGTACGCCTTGAGGCCCTCCGCGAAGCCCTTACCGCGCTCACGCGAGGCCGAAGTACCGGGGGTGCCCTGCAGCACCAGGATCGTGCCCTTCTTTCCGAGCCGCTCGGCGAGCGTCTTCGCGGCCAGCTTGCCGCCCGTGATGTTGTCGGAGGCCACCAGGGTCGCGATCTTCGCCTTGTTGACGCCGCGGTCGGCGGCGAGCACCGGGATGCCCGCCTTGTCGGCGGCCCGGACGGACGGGCCCGCGGCATCGGAGTCGACCGGGTTGATGATGATCGACTTCATGTTCTGGCTGGTGAAGTTCTGGATCTGATTGGCCTGCTGGGAGGCGTCGTTCTGGGCGTCGGTGACCGTAAGGCTGATCCCGGCGCGCTTGGCCTCCTCCTGGGCGCCCGCCTTCAGCTGGACGAAGAAGGGGTTGTTGAGGGTGGAGACCGAAAGACCGACCTTGGTGGACGCGCCCCCGGAGGAGCCGGAGCGCCAGACGGAGGCGCCGAAGGCGATGGCGGCGACGACCACGGCGGCCAGCGCGAACTTGCCCGCGTTGACGGCCTTCTTACGGCCGCCACCGGACGGCCCGCCGGCCGCGGCCCCGGGTGCGCCCGGCCCGGCTCCGGCGCGCCGGCGCACCGTGTCCAGCAGCACCGCGAGCGCGATGACGACACCGATGACGACCTGCTGCCAGAAGGCGGACACCTCCAGCAGGTTGAGCCCGTTGCGCAGCACCGCGAGGATCAGCGCGCCGATGAGCGTGCCGGACGCCTTACCGACGCCACCGGACAGGCTCGCGCCGCCGATGACCACCGCGGCGATCGCGTCGAGCTCGTAGCCGACCGCCGCCTGGGGCTGCGCGGAGGACAGCCGGGAGGCGAGCACGATGCCCGCGACGGCCGCGAAACCGCCGGAGAGCGCGTAGATGACCAGCTTCTGACGGGCCACCCGGATCCCGGAGAGCCGGGCCGCCTCCTCGTTGCCGCCGATCGCGTACATCGCCCGGCCCGGGTACGTACGGCCCAGCACCCCCGCGGTGATCAGGCCCATCACGACCATCACGATCACCGGTACCGGCAGCCAGCCGCCGAGGGTGTCGCCGAGGCCGGACACCGAGTCGGGGACGGCTATCGGGCTGCCCTGGGAGATCACCAGGGCCAGACCGCGGCCGATCGACAGCATCGCGAGCGTGGCGATGAACGGCGGCAGCTTCCCGAAGGAGACCAGCGCCCCGCTGACCAGACCGCAGGCGACACCGGTGGTGAGCGCAAGGAGCGCCGCGAACCAGACCGGCAGCCCCTGTGAGCTCGCGGACCAGGCGAGCACGGTGGCGGACAGCGCGGCCACCGAGCCGACCGACAGATCGATGCCCGCGGAGACGATGACGAAGGTGACGCCGAAGGCGAGGATCGCGGTGACCGCCGCCTGGACGCCGACGTTGAGGAGATTGTCGGTGGTGAGGAAGTCGCCGGACAGCAGCGCCATGGCGGCCACCAGCAGCACCAGGGCGCTCAGGGCGCCGTTGTCGAGCAGTACGCGGCGCAGCGCCGCCGAGCCCCCGGGGTCCTTCGTGGCATCAATCGTGTCAGTGGCCACGGGAGCCCTCCTTTTCCTTGCCGCCGACCCCTTCGTCGGCGTCCTTGACGTCCTTCACTGCCAGGGCCATCACGGCGTCCTGGGTCGCTTCCCGCGCGGTCAGCTCGCCCGCGATCCGGCCTTGGGCCATGACCAGGACCCGGTCGCTCATCCCCAGCACCTCGGGCAGATCGCTGGAGATCATCAGCACGGCGTGGCCGGACGCGGTGAGTTCGTTGATGAGCTGGTAGATCTCGACCTTGGCGCCCACGTCGATGCCGCGGGTCGGCTCGTCGAGGATGAGCACCTTGCTGTCGGCGAGCAGCCACTTGCCGATGACGACCTTCTGCTGGTTGCCGCCGGAGAGGGTGCGCACCCGCTGGTCAAGACCGGCCATCCGGACGGCCAGCCGCTCGGCGACACCGGCCGCCGAGCGCCGCTGGGCGGCCCGGTCGACCAGCCCGGCGCGGGTGGCGGCGCGCAGCGTGACCAGGCCCAGGTTCTCCTGCACGGAGCCGTCCAGGACCAGGCCCTGGCCCTTACGGTCCTCGGGGACGAGGCCGATTCCGGCCCGCATGGCGGCCACCACGTCATGGCCGGGCAGCGGGCGGCCGAGCACCTCGACGGAGCCGGAGTCGTACGGGTCGGCGCCGAACAACGCCCGGACGACCTCCGTACGGCCCGCGCCGACCAGCCCGGCCAGGCCCACCACCTCCCCGGCCCGCACCTCGAAGCCGATGTCCTGGAAGCTGCCGTTCCGGGTTAGCCCCCGGACCTTCAGCAACGGTTCACCGGCGCCCCCGCGCTCGCGCGGGTACTGCTGCTCGATGGAGCGGCCCACCATCAGCCGCACCAGCTCGTCCTGGTCGGTGCTTGCCGGGACCTGGGTGACACTGCGGCCGTCACGCAGCACCGTGACCCGGTCGCCCAGGGCGGCGATCTCCTCCAGGTGGTGGGTGATGAAGACGATGCCCACACCGTCCGCGCGCAGGGTGCGCACGATCCGGAAGAGCTTGTCGACCTCCTCGGTGGTGAGCACGGCGGTCGGCTCGTCCATGATCAGGACGCGAGCCTCCAGGCTCAGCGCCTTGGCGATCTCCACCATCTGGAGCCGGGCGATGCCGAGGTCGCGGACACGGGTCCGGGGCGAGACATCCACCCCGACGCGGGCCAGCAGCTCGGCGGCGCGCGCGTCCATGGCCTTGCGGTCGATCATGCCGAAGCGGCGCGGCTGGCGGCCCAGGAAGATGTTCTCGGCCACGGTGAGGTCCGGGACGAGGTTGAACTCCTGGTAGATGGTGGCGATCCCGAGCCGCTCGGCGTCCTGCGCGCTGTTGATCCGCGCCGGCTCGCCGTCGACCAGGATCCGCCCGCCGTCGGGGCGGTGGGCGCCGGAGACCATCTTGATCAGCGTGGACTTGCCCGCGCCGTTCTCGCCCAGGAGGACATGCACTTCGCCCCGGCGCAGATCGAAGTCCACCCCGTCCAGCGCGATCACCCCGGGGAAGGTCTTACGGACCCCCTCCATGCGCAGCAGCTCCGCCCCGGCGCCGCCCGTGGACGCGCCCTCCGGCGCCGGACCATGCGAGCCGGTCGCCGTACCCGTCGCCGTGACGGCCCCGGCCTCGACGTCCGCGCGCTCGGGCCCCGTGCCCGCTGCCGGGGTTCCGGCGCCCGAAGCCGACACGTTGCCGCGCGAGGGCGTGGATGTGGGGGACTGGGTGCCCGCGGGCGTGGGGTCCGCGTTCGGCGTCGCCGAGGGGGCCGCCTCGGCGGCACGGGGGGAGGACGGCTCGGACTCGGCACTCAAGGCTTGCTCCCTTCGGGCTCGCCGCACGAGCGGCGGGTGACCAGACGGGCGGACAGGGTCACCGACTCGGCGGGCCGCCCCTCGACGAGATCGATCAGCGCCGTCACGGCGGCATGGCCGAGGGCCCCGGTTGGCTGGGCGATGGCGGTGATCGGCGGATCGGTGTGGACGAACCAGGGGATGTCGTCGAACGCGGCGAGCGCCACGTCGTCCGGCACCCGCAGGCCCCGCGCGCGGATCTCGTCCATCGCGCCGAGCGCCATCAGGTTGTCGGCGGCGAAGATCGCGTCCGGGGGGTGCGGCAGATCGAGGAAGCGGGCGGTCACCCGGCGGCCGCTGTCCGCCTGGAAGTCGCCCTGGCCGATGTGGTCCTCGTGCAGCTCCAGGCCGAACTCGCGCAGCGCGGAGCGGAAGGCGTCCACCCGCTCGCGGCCGGTCGTGGTGGCCGCGGGGCCCGCGATGATCGCGACCCGGCGGTGGCCAAGGGCGCACAGATGGGCCACCAGAGCGCGGATGGCTCCCCGCCCGTCGGTGCGGATCACCGGCACCCGGTCCAGGCCCTCGCCCTCGATCCAGCGGTCGACGAAGACCATGGGCGTGCCGGCGCGGGCGGCGGCCAGCATCATCGGGGAGCCGCCGTCGGTGGGGCTGACCAGCAGTCCGTCTATGCGGCGGTCCATCAGGGTACGCACATGGTGGTCCTGGAGGTCGGGCCGCTCGTCGGCGTTGCCGATGACCACGCTGTAGTCCAGCTCGCGGGCGGCGTCCTCGACCGAACGGGCCAGCTCGGTGAAGAAGGGATTCAGCACGTCGCTGATGACCAGCCCCAGGGTCCGGGTCTGGTCGGTGCGCAGCGAGCGGGCCACCGCGTTGGGGCGATAGCCGAGGTCGGCGACCGCGGCGAGCACCCGTTCGCGGGTGTCCGCGCGGACGGAGGGGTGGTCATTGAGCACCCGTGAGACCGTCGCCACGGAGACCCCGGCACGCCGCGCCACATCCTTGATGGCCGGCATCGTCCACCTCCTTGTGGAATCGATTACATGAGATTGGAATCGATTACATGGAAGGAGGCAAGGGGTCGGCCCCCGGTGAAACCGGATCGTGATATTCCGCCACGGGGCACATACCCGCGTTCCTTCCCCACGGGCGTTGTCCACAGGCCCGAACCGCCTGTCGGCTCCCGGCGGTACGGTCGAGGCATGCTCAAACTCGCGGTGGTGGAAGGGGTCCTGGAGCGGATCACCTACGCCAATGAGGAGAACGGCTATACGGTCGCGCGGGTCGACACCGGCCGTGGCTCCGGTGATCTGCTCACCGTCGTCGGCTCGCTGCTGGGCGCCCAGCCGGGCGAGTCGCTGCGGATGGAGGGCCGCTGGGGTTCCCATCCGCAATATGGCAAACAGTTCACGGTCGAGAACTACCAGACCGTCCTCCCCGCCACCGTCCAGGGCATCCGGCGCTATCTCGGCTCCGGGCTGATCAAGGGCATCGGCCCGCGGATCGCCGACCGGATCACCGAGCACTTCGGCGTCGACACCCTCGACGTCATCGAACAGGAGCCCAAGCGGCTGGTCGAGGTCCCCGGCCTCGGCCCCAAGCGCACCAAGATGATCGCCGCCGCCTGGGAGGAGCAGAAGGCCATCAAGGAGGTGATGGTCTTCCTCCAGGGGGTCGGCGTCTCCACCTCCATCGCGGTGCGGATCTACAAGAAGTACGGCGACGCCTCGATTTCGGTTGTGAAGAACGAGCCGTACCGGCTGGCGGCCGACGTCTGGGGCATCGGCTTCCTCACCGCCGACAAGATCGCCCAGTCGGTCGGCATCCCCCATGACAGCCCCGACCGGGTGAAGGCCGGTCTGCAGTACGCGCTGTCCCAGTCCGCCGACCAGGGCCACTGCTATCTCCCCGAGGAGCAACTCATCGCGGACGCGGTGAAGTTGCTCCAGGTGGACACCGGCCTGGTCATCGACTGCCTGGGCGAGCTCGCGGCCGAGGACGAGGGCGTGGTGCGCGAGCCGGTCCCGGGCCCGGCGGACGGCGAGCCGGTCTCCGCCGTCTATCTGGTGCCCTTCCACCGCGCCGAGATCTCCCTCGCGGGCCAGGTGATGCGGCTGCTGCGCACCGAGGAGGACCGGCTGCCCGCCTTCCGGGGCGTCGACTGGGACAAGGCGCTGGGCTGGCTGGCCGGCCGTACCGGCGCCGATCTGGCGCCCGAGCAGAGCGAGGCGGTGCGGCTCGCGCTGACCGAGAAGGTCGCGGTGCTCACCGGCGGGCCGGGCTGCGGCAAGTCCTTCACCGTGCGGTCCGTGGTGGAGCTGGCCCGCGCCAAGAAGGCCAAGGTGGTGCTCGCGGCGCCCACCGGCCGGGCCGCCAAGCGGCTGTCCGAGCTGACCGGCGCCGAGGCGTCCACCGTCCACCGCCTGCTGGAGCTCAAGCCCGGCGGGGACGCGGCGTACGACAGGGACCGCCCGCTCGACGCGGACCTGGTGGTGGTCGACGAGGCGTCCATGCTCGATCTGCTGCTGGCCAACAAGCTGGTCAAGGCCGTCCCGCCCGGTGCCCATCTGCTCTTCGTCGGCGATGTGGACCAGCTGCCCAGCGTGGGCGCCGGGGAGGTGCTGCGCGATCTGCTGGCCCCCGGCAGCCCCGTCCCGGCGGTGCGGCTGACCCGGATCTTCCGCCAGGCCCAGCAGTCCGGGGTGGTCACCAACGCCCACCGGATCAACGAGGGGGTGCCGCCGGTCACCCAGGGCCTGTCGGACTTCTTCCTCTTCGTCGAGGACGACACCGAGGAGGCCGGGCGGCTCACGGTCGATGTCGCGGCCCGCCGCATCCCCGCGAAGTTCGGCCTGGACCCCCGCCGTGACGTGCAGGTTCTGGCCCCGATGCACCGCGGCCCGGCGGGCGCCGGCACGCTCAACGGACTGCTTCAGCAGGCCATCACCCCGGCCCGTCCGGACCTCCCGGAGCGCCGCTTCGGAGGCCGGGTCTTCCGCGTCGGCGACAAGGTGACCCAGATCCGTAACAATTATGAGAAAGGGGCCAACGGGGTCTTCAACGGCACGGTTGGCGTCGTCACCTCACTCGACACCGATGAGCAGCGGCTGACCGTGCGGACGGACGAGGACGAGGAGGTACCGTACGACTTCGACGAGCTGGACGAGCTGGCTCATGCCTATGCGGTGACCATCCACCGGTCACAGGGCAGTGAGTACCCGGCCGTCGTGATCCCGGTGACCACCGGGGCCTGGATGATGCTGCAGCGCAACCTCCTGTACACGGCCGTGACCCGTGCCAAGCGCCTTGTGGTGCTGGTCGGCTCGCGCCGCGCGCTGGGGCAGGCGGTGCGCACCGTCTCGGCGGGCAGGCGCTGCACCGCGCTGGATCACCGACTCGGCGGCGATGTGACAGTCGAGCGTGTCAGATGGGTTTCCGAACGATGACGAACGGGGCAGGATGGCCGTGAAAGGCGGCACTGAGTGCCGCCAAAAGGCTCTTCGGCCGACCCCGAGTGCACGTTCGCTACCCGAGTAGGGGAAGGTGGGGGGAGTCAGGGCACCTCGAAGAAGAGAACCAGACGTCGGTGAGGGATGACGTGAGCGACAACTCTGTAGTACTGCGGTACGGGGACGGCGAGTACACCTACCCGGTGGTCGACAGCACCGTCGGCGACAAGGGCTTCGATATCGGCAAGCTGCGCGCCCAGACCGGTCTGGTGACCCTGGACTCCGGTTACGGCAACACCGCCGCGTACAAATCCGCGATCACCTATCTGGACGGTGAGCAGGGCATCCTGCGCTATCGCGGCTACCCCATCGAGCAGCTGGCGGAGCGCGCCTCCTTCCTGGAGACCGCCTTCCTGCTGATCAACGGGGAGCTGCCGACCGTCGATGAACTGGCGGCCTTCCGTGAGGACATCACCCGCCACACGCTGTTGCACGAGGACGTCAAGCGTTTCTACGACGGCTTCCCGCGTGACGCCCACCCGATGGCGATGCTGTCCTCCGTGGTCAGCGCGCTGTCGACCTTCTACCAGGACAGCCACAACCCGTTCGACGAGAAACAGCGCAACCTCTCGACGACCCGGCTGCTGGCCAAGCTGCCGACCATTGCCGCCTATGCGTACAAGAAGTCGGTCGGCCACCCCTTTGTCTACCCGCGCAATGACCTCGGCTATGTCGAGAACTTCCTCCGGATGACCTTCTCGGTCCCCGCGCAGGAGTATGACCTCGACCCGACCGTGGTCTCCGCGCTCGACAAGCTGCTGATTCTGCACGCCGACCACGAGCAGAACTGTTCGACCTCCACGGTCCGGCTGGTCGGCTCCTCGCAGGCCAATATGTTCGCCTCCATCTCGGCGGGCATCAACGCCCTGTGGGGCCCCCTGCACGGCGGCGCCAACCAGTCCGTGCTGGAGATGCTCGAGGGCATCCAGGCTTCGGGCGGCGACGTCGACACCTTCATCCGCAAGGTGAAGAACAAGGAAGACGGCGTGAAGCTCATGGGCTTCGGGCACCGCGTCTACAAGAACTTCGACCCCCGGGCGAAGATCATCAAGTCGGCGGCGCACGATGTCCTCTCCGCGCTCGGCAAGTCCGACGAGCTGCTCGACATCGCGCTCAAGCTGGAGGAGCACGCGCTCGCGGACGACTACTTCGTGGAGCGCAAGCTCTACCCGAACGTGGACTTCTACACCGGTCTGATCTACCGGGCGATGGGCTTCCCGACCGAGATGTTCACCGTGCTGTTCGCGCTCGGCCGGCTGCCGGGCTGGATCGCCCAGTGGCACGAGATGATCAAAGAGCCGGGCTCCCGCATCGGCCGCCCCCGCCAGATCTACACGGGCGTGGTCGAGCGCGACTTCGTCCCGGTCGAAGAGCGCTAGGGCAACACTCGCGCCCCCGGGTGCCCCCGTCCCACTTGGGCCGGGGGCACTTCGCGTATATGGGTGCTTGGCCCCCGGCCGGGCGCCCCTCTGAAAGGGCCGGGCACCTCAGTCGTATCCGGCCCATGGGGCTTACCGGCCGGGGGTACCTCCCAGCGGTAGCTGGGGGCGAGCCGAAGGGGCGCGTCGCTGTCGAAAGGGAGAGCGCGCGCAGGGAGCGAGGAACGAGCGACCGAGCACGGTCGACCGTCGACAGGGGGTACCTCCCAGCGGTAGCTGGGGGAGGCTGAGGCGCCCCGGAGGCGAACCGAGCCTCAAAAAAAGAAGGTGCGAGAAGCGCCCCGCTGCCGATCCCCCCACGGGTCGGAGCGGGGCGCTTCCCTTGCCCCGGAGCGGATTCCCCCCACGGGATCCGGCCGGGCGTCTACGGGCCCTTGCGGGCCGTATGGTGACGCGATCTGCCGGGACGCGTACCTACGGGAGGGCCGCTCAAAGCTCCCCGAGTACGTCGTCCCGGCTACGCGTAGCAGGATGCGTCCCCCAAGACGTATCCCCACCGTCCCATTAGACTCGCGACCCCCCTCGATGGTTACGTTGGGTTGTCTGTGATCTGCGTCTCTTGCCATAAGGGCCATAAAAGGGCAAGAGCCTCGATTTGAAGATCGAGGCTCCGCCGTATGGGTGTTGTGCGGCTTATGGGGACTTGGTGAATCTATGTGGACGCTGTGAAGGTCCGCAGTCGCAGACTGTTCGTCACCACGAAGACGGACGAGAACGCCATCGCCGCTCCCGCGATCATCGGGTTCAGCAGTCCGGCCGCCGCGAGCGGCAGCGCGGCGACGTTGTAGCCGAAGGCCCAGAAGAGATTGCCCTTGATGGTGCCGAGCGTCCGGCGCGCCAGCCGGATCGCGTCCGCCGCCACCCGCAGATCGCCCCGGACCAGGGTCAGATCCCCGGATTCGATGGCCGCGTCCGTGCCCGTGCCCATCGCGAGACCGAGGTCGGCGGTGGCGAGGGCGGCCGCGTCGTTGACCCCGTCGCCCACCATGGCGACCGTACGGCCCTCACCCCGCAGCCGCTTCACCACGTCCACCTTGTCCTGCGGCAGCACCTCGGCGATGACGTCGTCGATGCCGACTTCGCGGGCCACCGCCTCGGCGACCAGCCGGTTGTCGCCGGTCAGCAGGATCGGGGTGAGGCCGAGCGCCCGCAGCTGGGCGACCGCCTCGGCGCTGGTCTCCTTGACGGCGTCGGCCACCAGGAGGACGCCGCGCGCCTCGCCGTCCCAGGCCACCGCGACCGCCGTCTGCCCCTCGGATTCGGCCGCCGCCTTGGCGGCCGCGAGGTCCTCGGGCAGCTCGATGGCCCAGGCGCCGAGCAGCTTCTCGCGGCCGACCAGCACCGCGTGGCCGTCCACCGTGCCCTGGACGCCCAGGCCGGGCTCGGAGCGGAAGTCGGCAGGCGTCGGGAGGTCGCCGATCCGCTCGGCCGCGCCGTCCGCGATGGCCCGCGCGATCGGGTGCTCGGAGGCGTGCTCCAGGGCGCCCGCGAGCCGCAGTAGCTCCCGCTCGTCCACCCCTGGCGCCGTGACGGCCCCGCGCAGCCGCATCTGCCCGGCCGTCACCGTGCCGGTCTTGTCCAGGACGACGGTGTCCACCCGGCGCGTGGACTCCAGCACCTCGGGCCCCTTGATCAGGATGCCCAGCTGGGCGCCGCGGCCGGTGCCGACCATGAGCGCGGTCGGGGTGGCCAGGCCCAGGGCGCAGGGGCAGGCGATGATCAGGACGGCGACGGCCGCGGTGAAGGCGGCGGCCGTGTCGCCCGTGGTGAGCAGCCAGCCCAGCAGGGTGCCGACGGCGATCAGCAGCACGATCGGCACGAAGATCCCCGAGACCCGGTCGGCGAGCCGCTGCACCTCGGCCTTGCCGTTCTGCGCGTCCTCGACCAGCTTGGCCATACGGGACAGCTGGGTGTCCGCGCCGATCCGGGTGGCCTCGACCACGATCCGGCCCGACGCGTTGACGGTCGCGCCCGCCACCGCGTCGCCCACCCCCACGTCCACCGGCACCGACTCGCCGGTCAGCATCGAGGCGTCCACGGCGGAGGAGCCCTCGACCACCGTGCCGTCGGTGGCGATCTTCTCGCCGGGTCGCACCACGAAGCGGTCGCCGACGGCCAGCTCGCCGACGGGGATCCGTACCTCCCGCACAACCCGTCGCCCACCATCGCCCTCAACCGGGAGCGCTTCGCGCTCGCCCCCCTCGTACCGCAGCACGGCCACGTCCTTGGCGCCGAGCTCCAGCAGCGCGCGCAGCGCCGCGCCCGCCCGCCGCTTGGACTTCGCCTCCAGATGGCGGCCGAGGAGGATCAGCGCGGTCACCCCGGCCGCCGCCTCCAGGTAGATCGAGGACGATCCGTCGGTGCGGGAGACGGTGAGGTCGAAGCCGTGCCGCATACCGGGCATGCCCGCGTGGCCGAAGAACAGCGCCCACGCGGACCAGCCGAGGGCCGCCAGGGTGCCGATGGAGACGAGGGTGTCCATGGTGGCCGCGCCGTGCCGGGCGTTCGTCCAGGCGGCCTTGTGGAAGGGCGCGCCGCCCCAGACGACGACCGGTGCGGCGAGGGTGAGGGAGAGCCACTGCCAGTTGTCGAACTGCAGGGACGGCACCATCGCCAGCACCACGACGGGCAGGGACAGCGCGAGGGAGACGAGCATGCGGTGGCGCAGGGAGTCCGGCGCTGACTCGCCGCGCGGGTCGGCCTCCGGTGCGGCGGCGCCCTCGGGGGTGCGGGGCTCGGGCACGGCGGGGCGCGGTTCCTCGGCGGTGTACCCGGTTTTGACGACGGTGGCGATCAGGTCGGCGACTTCGATCCCTTCACCGTAGGACACCTTGGCCTTCTCGGTGGCGAAGTTCACCGTGGCGGTGACGCCGTCGAGGCGGTTGAGCTTCTTCTCGACACGGGCGGCGCAGGACGCACAGGTCATTCCGCCGATGGCGAGCTCGACCTGCGAGGGCCCGTCGGCCGTCGCCGTGGTGTCGGCGGCGGACCCGGCGGGGGGTGCCGTGCTGGTCATGTCTGGTCTCCTGGGAGGAGGGCCGGGCCGTACGGCGACTGTATGAGCAGGGCGGCACGGTCCGGCGGGGGTTTGGTGGGGGCTCGCTCAGGCCCGGCCGGCGAGCTCGTAGCCCGCCTCGTCCACGGCGGCGCGGACGGTCTCGTCGTCCAGCGGGGCGGCCGATACCACGGTGACCTGGCCGGTGGAGGCCACGGCCTTGACGGAGGTGACGCCGTCGAGGGCGCTGATCTCCCCGGTGACGGCGCCTTCGCAGTGGCCGCAGGTCATACCGGTCACCTTGTAGACGGTGGTGACTGCCTCGGAGCTCATGGGGTTCTCCTGTGTGGGGTGAGCGTGACGGTCGGTGCGCAGGAGGCACCGGAATGCCTCAGCGTCTCCTGGCAATCCCCACTTTATACCCCTAGGGGGTATGGATGGAAGCCGGTGGTGC